>JANYAH010000199.1 GCA_025361425.1 Candidatus Solibacter sp.
GGTGAAATAGGGCACCAGGATGCGAGTGTCGTCCTGGCCGGGAAGCGATGCCGCGGGCCGGTCCATCACCCCGACGACTTCAAGTTCGTGCCCATCCACGGTAATCTTCTTGCCGATCGGCTCCTCGTTGGCCATCAACTGCTTCTGCACATCCTCGCCGATGACCACAAGCGGCATGTGGTGAAGACTCTCCTGATCTGTAAAGAAGCGGCCGGCCTTCATGGTGGTGCCACCCGCGGCGTAGCCCTCCTCCGTACCTCCGAGTTGAATCCTGTACAATTCGTTGCCCTTATACTTGGCGGATCGCAAGCCGCCCGGGGCGAAAAGGAAGGGGCTGACATGCTCTACCGCGGGGCAGCGAGCGGCGATGGATCGTGCGTCCTGCAAAGTGAGCGGCTTGCGCCGGCGCTCCTCGCGCGTGGCATTGCCCATCGCAGCGGTTTTGGTGACGATCACCGTATTCGGCCCGAAACTGCGCAGCAGTCCGGTAATTGCGCCATCGAGGCCGGCGATGATCGAGCCCACGCCGATGACGGCGCCGGTGCCGATGATGACACCGAGCACCGTGAGGAAGGACCTCATCTTGTGCGCGCGTATCGTGTCCATCGCCAGGCGCGCTCCCGATATCACCGATCCCGGGCTCATTTCTCCGCCCTCAAGGCTTCGATGGGATCTAGTTGCGAGGCCGTATGCGCCGGGTAGATACCGAAGAACAACCCCACCACCGCCGACAACGTGACGCCCACAAGAACCGCCGTCACGGGCACCGACATGGGCACGGGCGTAAAGGTCCGCACCGCGACTGCGACTACCCAGGCAATCACCACACCGATGACGCCGCCGCTTGCCGACAGCACCGCGGATTCCACCAGGAATTGATTCAGGATGTCGCGCTTACGGGCGCCCACGGATTTGCGGATACCAATTTCGTGGGTCCGCTCCGTGACCACGGCCAGCATGATGTTCATAATCACCACCCCGCCCACCACCAGGAAAACCGAAACTACCGCCACGGCGGTGGCGGCGATAGCGCCAGTCAACTGATTCCAGAAATCGAGTAGAGCATCGGACGTCAGCATGGAGAAAGTGTCGTCCGCCTTGGGCCCCAGGTGGCGGTAGGAACGTAGCAGCATGCGGGCTTCTTCCTGTGCCTGCTTCAGATGATCGTGATCCATGGCGGTCGCGGGGAAACTCATTCCATTGCGCGCCCCCCAGATCTTGAAGTAGGTATTGATGGGAACCACCAGAAAATTGTCCTGCGACTGGCCGAAAATCGAGCCCTTCGCCTTGGCCACGCCCACGATTTTAAACTGCACGCCTTCCGCGGTAATGGTTTGTCCAATGGGAACGGCCCCCGCAAAGAACTTGTCCTTGAGATCTCGTCCGATAAACGCAACGTTCATGTGGCGGTCGTTCTCGATCTCCGAGAGGAACCGGCCCTCCTCGGCTTCCAGGTTGGTGATGACGCCGACATTGGGCGTGGCACCCTGCAAGCCGACACCTTCGGATACCTCGGTGCCGCGGTGTACCGTGACGCCGCGCCCAGCGCTGATGCCGATCTCGCGGGTGAGCGTGAGGCGCTGGCGAAGGAATTCGTATTCCTCGCGGCTCAACTGGGGATTGCGCCTTAGCATTTCCATGTATTTCTTGGGGTCGAAGCCCATCATCACGATGCGCTGCACCTGGTAGCCGTCGGCACCCATGCTGGAAACGTTCTGCGCGATATAGACGTCCATGCCCGAAATCACGGACATCACGGCGATCAGAGTGGTGGTCGCCAGGATGATTCCGAGCAGAGTCAGAAAGCTCCGCAGCTTGCTACCGCGAAGCGAATGGAGGGCACCCTTCACCGCCTCCCAGAATGACGCATGGGGATTCATTTAGTTTTTAGACGCTTCGACCGGGGGTTTGTTAACAGCCACCCCGGCGATCCACTTCATTATTACCTCATCCGACCATAAGCGGTTAGGCCTGCGCCCGATGAATCCCAGGTGGCCGCCGTGTTCAGTAGCCATGAGTTGGATCCAGGGATTGGAGCGCACCGCCGCCGATTGGTAGATCTCAAACGGCACGAAAGTATCGTCCTTGGCCTGTATGAGGAGGGCCGGCACACGCAGCCCCGCCAGATAGCCGATGGCGGACTGGGTCCGGTAATAGTTGGCCGCATCGCCGAAGCCGAAGGAGGGCGCCGTGAACCGGTCATCGAGCGCGAGCACGCTACGCAAACCCGCGAACTCGCGCATCTGGTAGCGTCCCGTAGCGCACAGGCGCTTTCGCATCGCGCGCACAAAACGCGCCTCGTACACGCGATTGTCGCGCTCCCCGATGCGGCACGCGCAGGCCGCCAGATCGAGCGGCGCCGATACCGTTGACACACCCTGCACGTAATCGCGCGCCGATTCCCCCATCTCGCCGGCGAGTTTAAGTACCACGTTCCCACCCAGCGAAAAACCCACCAGAAAAGCCGGCGCGCGCCCCTCCTGGCGAAATTCGCGTAACACCGCCAGCAGGTCGGTGGTCAGGCCCGCGTGGTAAAGCGTCTGGCACAGGTGTTCCGTACTGCCGCACGTGCGCATGTGAAAGCGGTGCGCCGCGAAACCCGCCCGCAGCGCAGCGGTGCTCAGGCTCCGGATGTAGCCGGCTTCCCCCGACCCTTCCAAACCGTGGACCATGAAAATCTCGCCGCGCGCCTCCCCGTGAGGACGTTGCGAGCACACCAATACCTGCACGTCCGGCTCGGTACGGAACAGGCGGCGTTCCATCGGGAACTCGGCCGTCGCATCCGGACGCTTCCAGAAATGCGCAGCGATGGTTTGCAGGTGCGGACTGCGCAACAGCGGGTCAAAGGGAACCATGGTGGCACTAGCGCGCAGGCCGGAAGCCTAGCCTACTTGGGCGCGATCTTGATCTCCGTCACGTAATACGCCGGGTCGCCCACGATCACCGTCGCCTCGATCCGGTCGCCCACATGCAGTTTCTGGAATTCGGCGTCCGGCTTCACGGGGTATTCCATAGTCATCGCCTCCATCCAGTCGCCAATCTTCCCGGCGTCGATGGTGGCGCTGTGGGCCGCCGCGTCCAGGGCCTTAATCTCGCCCCGCATGGGATAACGCTTCTCCGGGGTCTTTTGGGCGCACCCGGCAAGCATCAGCAACAACAACAACGGGAACAAAACGGAGAGGCGTCTGGTCATTTTCTTGCCTGCTCATCACACGTGGGCGCCGGTGGAATTACCTCAGGAGTGGAGAACGTCATCTTGGGATCGGGCGTGATCGCCGGCATATTCGATTTAAATGATGCATCCGGCCTCACTTTAAGCAGCGGAATTGCACAGACCCGCTCCGGTAGCTGCGCGAGCGTTGTCGAAACCTTTCCGCCTGAAGGCCGCATGGCATTTCGCAGGTCGCTCTCGAGTTGTTTCAGCCTCGCAGCCGCATCCGGCAACGTAACCTGGGCCGCCAATCCGGCCACGCCCGCCAACAGGACCATCAAGAGTCGCATACTACCTCCCGGTCTGAAATCAATTCAATTATGCCACTCTAAGTGGATGCAGTGGCTCAAGACCTTGGCAAACCAGATAATCGTCGGAAATCACCATCGCGTTTCAGAAACGTGTCACGAAGCTGAAGCCATGACGCTCGAATCCCAGCGAATCGTAAAAGCGGTGAGCGTCCTCACGGCGCAGATTGCTGGATAGC
Source organism: Candidatus Solibacter sp. (assembly GCA_025361425.1). GTDB lineage: Bacteria > Acidobacteriota > Terriglobia > Bryobacterales > Bryobacteraceae > Solibacter. The sequence goes on from JANYAH010000199.1 coordinate 3,699, forward strand.
GCCAGCTTGTAGCATCCCGCGCGGCGGCACGCTTCACAGGCGTGCTCCATCATGGCGCGGCCAATGGACTGCCCTTGACGCGACGGCAGCACCGCTACATCCTCCACCACACCGGCGGGGCTACCGCGCTTGCCGAGCTTCTCCATGATCTGCAGCACATAGGTGCCCACAATTTCGCCATCGATGGCCGCCACCAGCAGGCGGAAGCCAGGCCGTTGGCGAATGCGTGCGAAGTGTTCGCGAGCCTCCTCCAACGTGAAGGATTCGCCGCCATCAATGCCACTTTCAGCCAGTATGCGAAGCACTGCCGGCAGATCGTCCTCGGACGCGTCGCGGATTTCCAAGTGAAGCATTTATCCATAGTGTAAAGGGAAGCAGTAGGATGGAACAATGTGGAAATTTGGTTCTTTTCCTGTGCACCGCCCTGGCAGCTTTCGGCGCAGACGATCCCTGGGCCAAACCCAAGAAACTCCAGACCGGCACCGAACTTCGCGTCTACAAGAAGGGCGCTGTCCAGCCGTTGCTCGTCAAGATGGACGATCGATCGCGTCGATTACCGGCCCTCCGGGAAATCGCGCGTCACCAAGGAGAGTAAGGCTAAGGTCAACGATGGCGTGGGCGATCCAAAAGCCGCGATTCCCAGTCCGAGGCCGGCCGCCCCAGGGCCATCCACCTCCACGTCCGGCAGTGTATCCTTCGGCTCCTAACCCGATTTCGAAAACATCTACCGGCGGTTCGTCGGCGGCGCACCGAAGAAAAACTAAAGCTCAATTGTTCTTGGTTTTCTCTGCGCTTTCCCCGGCGTTCTCAGCGCCTCCGCGGTGAATGGTCACCTACCAGCGCTGGTGGACCGAGGCGCGGATCTTCGCATCGTAGATACCTCGAATCGCCGCCATCGCTCCCGCGGAGAGCGCCGGCAAATCGCTCGCCGCGCAATTGTCCCGCACCTGCGAAGGCCGCTTGCCGCCCGGGATGGCGCAGGTCACGGCATCGCACATCAGAATCCAACGCAGTGCGAATTGCGCCATACTGACCCCCGCGGGCAACAGCCTGCGCAGTTCTTCCACGGCGGCGAGACCGGTTTCGTAATCCACTCCGGAGAAGGTTTCGCCCACGTCAAAGGCCGCGCCGTGACGGTTGAACTGGCGGTGGTCGTCAGCGGCGAATTGCGAATCGCGCGTGAGTTTCCCGCTCAGCATCCCACTGGCCAGCGGAACTCGCGCCAGGATGCCGACCTGTTTCCGTTTTGCCTGCTCAAACAATAATTCGAGGGGCCTCTGGCGGAAGCAGTTGAAGATGATTTGCACGCTTTGGATGTTGGGGTACTCGATCGCCTTGAGCGCCTCTTCCACGCGCTCCACGCTCACGCCGTAGTAGCGGAGTTTGCCGGCTTCTACCAGGCGGTCCAGTGCGCCGAAAACTTCCGGCCGGTAATAGACATCGGTCGGCGGGCAGTGCAGTTGCACCAGGTCCAGGCAATCCGTGGCAAGATTGCGCAGGCTGTCTTCGATGAACCCGGTGAGCGCGCGCTCGTTGTAGCCATCCGCCGTGTGCGGCGAGAGGCGCCGGCCCGCCTTGGTGGCGACAATGATCTCGGATTTGCGTTCGCGCTTCAATTGCGCGATCAGGCGCTCGCTGCGACCCATGCCGTAGACATCGGCGGTGTCGATAAAGTTCACGCCGCAATCGATCGCCGCGTGGAGCGCGGCCAGGGATTCCGTGTCGTCCACACTACCCCAGGAACCGCCAATCGCCCACGCTCCAAAACTGATGTCGGAAACTTTCCAGCCCGTACGTCCTAAATCGCGATAGTTCATCTCTTCCAAGATAACGCGTGCGACGCCTGCGCTCACGTCTTGGAGTCGCTGATCTGTCCCACCTTCTGCAATTCCAGCACCAGATCGCCGTCGGAATCCACCGAGAAGGCCGGGGCGAAATGCTGGTTCCAGCCCATCTCATCGTAGCGGTAGGAATAGCGCGCCAGCACGGCCTGGCTAAAGGTATCGTCGTATGCCTTAATCAGAATCATCACCTCGGCCTGCAGCCGCTTTAAATCCTCCGCGGTCAGTCCGGACATCGGGCTTTCGCTATCGATGGGGTGTACGATGGTCCAGGTGAGCGGCAGGAAAAGGACCTGCTCGCGCTCCAGTTTCAGCTGACGATACTGGCGCGTCGGCTGCCCATCTTTCTCTTCCACGGTCATCAGCAGCACGCGGGCCTCAATCTCCATGAGGTCGTTGCGCCGCCGGTTGACCACCCGGAATTGCAGGCTATGGATGTCCTGGTATGGCGTAATCAGCATCTTCTCGCTGAAACCGATTTTTGCCGATGGCCGGGATACGCGCCCGAACAACAGACCGGTGGCCACGGCGAATCCCAAAACGCCAACCAGAGACTCCACCGCCGCCACAATGTTCGACCCCAGACTCTTCGGCGAGATGCTGCCATACCCCACCGTGCTCAGGGTGTGCGCGCTGAAGAAGAACGCGTTGAGAAATCGTCCCGATTCCGTGGACGCATCGCCACCCTGTAACTGGCCCGGACCCAACCAGAAGAAGGCAAGTGCGAATAGCGTATTCACCATTAGGTAGCCCAGAAACAACACGCCGAAGAACGGGACCCATCCCATGCCGATCAGGTGCAGATAGGGATGAAAGTCCCTCCAGGTGGCGCCCCGGCGGCGCACATTGAAGCTGCCGTCCTTGTTGATCACCCGCCGGAAGTTGCCGGTGTACTGCTGCGTCAGGCCGGGGTCAAACGCGGGTTTCTGCATATCTATGAGCCATTATCTCTTAGTGAGATAGGCCTCCCGGCCTGTCTCTTGCATTTCTACTCGTGCCTGTCCTTTTCCACCCGTCCAAGCCCAATACGTGAGGCAGGCGCCACAAAGCCGACGCAGCCAATGTGAAGTTATTATTGCGTGGTTCCTAAAGCGAGCCACTGGCGCACCAGTTCTTCGGGACTGCCCGTCAGGTCGCAAGGTTCCGTGCGCGTTTCCCGGCCGTTCTCGATATAGCCGGCGACAATCCCCTGGGGAGTGGGCCGGAGTTCGAGCCGCTGATCGCGGGCTTCCAGGCGCAGCGTGGAACCGAGCCACGCAATGTGTATTTTCGTACGCAGGCTGAAACCCACCCGCGCCGCCTGCTTGAGCAGCTCCGCGGTGTACGGGCTCTGCTTGAGCTGTTCGGCGAAGGGAGCCACGGCTTGCGCCAGGGCGCGTTCGTTCTCGCGCGTGCGGTGCGCGCGTTCCGCGTCGTCCTTGCCCTGCTCGCTCGATTCCAGACTCTTCAGGTTATTTTCGAGATTGTCGAGAAAACTCATCTCCTTTCACGATACGATAGTCGCGTGTCCGACTTCCGACCCCGCCTCAAGACGCTCCATGCTGCATTGCTCCGTTTGCACAAATCTCTCCTCGAACTCGAACGCGCGGCCTACGAACGCGACGTGGCGCCCATCACCACCACGGGGCAATA
>JANYAH010000224.1 GCA_025361425.1 Candidatus Solibacter sp.
GCCGCCCCAAATCGGCCGCTAGCACTAGAAGTAGATGCACGGAATGGCGTCGTTCCGTACGCCGAAAATTCCCAAGCGGAACAGCATCGCCGCCAGCGCGTAGACCGGCATGCGCGCCCCAATCGCCCGCCCAAAACCACCCCCACTTTTCCTTCCCGGCCGCCACAACTAAGGCCCCCGCCGCCAGGCAGAAATGTCACGGGTAGAAACACCATCCAATTCCACAGGCCGCGGTAAGGGAGATTCCTTTCCGCGTGCGGCAGTCAAACGCCTGTAGGTTCAGAGCGATCCGTACTTGGCGTACGCTTCCTTGACGGACACCCCGCGACGCAGGTCTGCTCGCATCGCGCCCTCGCGTTCGAAGACGTTTTCGGCAGCGGCCAGGATATCTAACGTGATGTCCTTGGGCACAATCACCACGCCATCAATGTCACCGAACACAAAGTCGCCAGGGTGGATCACCGTCTCACCAATCTTGACCGTTACCTGGTACTCCTTAATATCCCAACGGCCAACCGAACTGGCCGAGCACTTGAAGCGCGCAAACACGGGATATTGCATTTCGTCGATGAAGTCCAGGTCCCGCACCCCACCATCGATGACGGCTCCAGTGCAGCCACGCTCGCGCGCCGCCGTAGACATGATCTCACCCCAGTGCGCACACTCCATACTGCCGCCACAGGCCCAGACCGATACCGTGCCGGCCGTGATGCCGTCCAGCATATCCAACCGGGTCTGGGTGTCGTCATTTTTGGTGCTGGCGCAGGCGTAACCCTGTCCGGTAAACGCCGGGCCGGCCACCCGGTTCACACTCGTGTGTGGCGTGACGTAGTGCGGCAACACCTGGCGGCGATAGCCGCTCTTGTCCAGCATGTCCGCAATTGCCCCGGTGTAGAGCTTGAGGAACCGCTGGCGGATTTCCTCTGCGATTACAGCGGGCTCGGTTGGCAGTGTCATTGTCATTTTGCTCCTTCAATCTTAGGAGTCGGGTTTACGAGTTGCCGCTCGGGGTTGACGAACAACCACGCCACAGACCCGACAACGCACAGCGATGCGGCAACCATAAATGATGCCGTCCAGCCAAAGTGAAGGGCAATCCAGGGCGTCAGGGAGGCGGTTATGGCGCCGGCCGTCTGGTTGCACATGTTCATCACACCCGAGACGCTCCCCGCGGAGGTTCCTCCGAGGTCGGCCGTTACCGACCAGAAGCAACTGGCGGAAAGGTACAGCGCTCCGGCACCGCCGGCCAGCACCACCGTTGCCAGCCGCGCGTCGGTCGCCAGAGTACCCATCGCCAGAAAGCCCCCGGCGAGGGCGAGGCTGGCACAGGCGACCATACAGCGGCCAATTCGTTTGCCGTACCGCTTGGTCAGACCATCGCTGATCCAGCCTCCCAGCGGGGAACACGTCGCCATCGCAATGAATGGAAGCATCCCGTAGAATGCACTCGATTTGAGGTCCAACTGGCGCACCGTGTTGAGGTAGATGAAAAACCACGTGAAGAAAATATATGCCACGTAACCGAAACAGAAATAGCTCAGGCTAATCGCCATCACGTCTTTACTGCGCAGAATCGTGAGCCACGGAAGCGTCCCGCCGGAGCCGGATGCGCTGGATTCTTGCGGCAGACCGGCGCGGATCAGGCTGGCCTCTTCCGTGCCGACCCATGGGTGTTCGCTGGGCCGGTCCCGGGCCAGAAGGTACCAGACCAGTCCGGCCGCCAACCCAATGAGCGCGCTGATCCAGAACGACCAGCGCCAACCGTAATTTATAAGGACATAGGTGATGAGGGGAGGCGTGATTCCCGCCCCGGCGCCGACTCCCGCAAAAATTACGCCGTTGGCCAGGCCTCGCTCTTGCGAGGGTATCCAGGCCGACACCAGCCGGTTGGATGCCGGGTATACCACCGCCTCACCCAAGCCAAGAGCAAACCGCACCCCCAACAAAATCAGCAGAGCGTTGGCGCCTCTGGATGACACCAAAGCCGTCAGGCCAGTGAACACCGCCCACCAAACCGTGCCCAGCGCCAGAATTTTGCGCGGCCCATAGCGGTCCGCCAGCCGGCCGCCCGGCGCCTGAAAGAGGGCATATCCGGCGACGAAGGCGCTGAAGACCCAACCTAGCCGGATATTGTCTAGGCCAAACTCCTGCTGGATGGCGTGGCCGGCGATGGAGATGTTCACCCGGTCCAGGTAGGCGATCGCGCTAATCGCGAACATCCAGCCAATCAATGCCCAACGGACGCGGCCTCGCAAGGGATTTAACATGTTCGGAGTTTCATTGAAATAAAAGACTAACACATCTCAAATTATCAGTCTGGGAATGCAATTTGCATGGCCGCGAAGCCGCGCTCACGGCTCGCGCTGCCGGAGCCATTCGGGGTAGTCGGTGTCCAGCAACCTGGCGGGGCGGTCGACATAATACCGGTAGCCGTTGCGGCGTTCGTATTCGATCTCCGCCAGAGAGTACTTCACCACCGAATCGCGCCCGCAGAAGATCGGCCGGTTGGTGCCCAGTTCGTAGAACCGCGCCCAGAGGGATGGCGCCGCGGGGTCGGCGACTACGGTATTGTCGAACCCCTTGGGCGTGCCCGGCGCAGCCACGGGAGTGACCCGAATTCCCTTGATCTGGTTGGCACGGAACCACGCCGCCGCGCCTTCGATGGCACCCACCACTTCCGGCGACCCTCGCTCATTCCCCATGTTGCGTAGCGGATAGAATTGCGGCCAGCCGCCGTTGGGGTATTGCGGTCCGGCCGCGCGGACCTCTTTGATGAAGTGCTCCATGTTGGCCCGGTAGCTGGTGGCCGGATCGGTCTCCCGCTCCGCGCCTTTCCCCGACTGGTCATTATGCCCGAACTGGATTAGTACGTAGTCCGGCTTCTCGAGCAGCACCTTGGCCCAGGTCCCTTCGTCGCGGAAGCTCTTCGAACTGCGCCAGTTGCGTGCCAGGTTGACCACCTGCACCTCGGGTCGGCGACAACCCGGGCAGATCACTTGAAGCTTCTCGGGTTTCCGCGGCTTCTGCGGGCAACCCCGATTTGCCGCCCAGGCATCCGGTGATCTATACTAATGCTTGAACTAAAATGCCGAAACGTACTTTTCAACCGAACAATCGTCACCGCGCCAAAACGCATGGGTTTCTGACCCGTATGGAAACCAAGAACGGACGCGCCGTTCTGGCCCGGCGCCGCGCCCGCGGGCGCAAGAAACTGACCGTTAGCTCTGAGAGGTAGTGCTCCATCTCTGGTTTTCCTAAACGTGTCCGTCTGCTGCGTTCCAAAGACTTCCGCAGAGTATATGACCAGGGTTGCCGGTTCACCGGACCCTTCTTTGCGGCATTTTGTGTTCGCGAAACGCAGCCAGAGGGGCCACATATCGGTTTCACTTGCCCTCGCGCCCTCGGCAAAGCCGTGGTGCGAAACCGCATCAAGCGGCGGGTCCGCGAGGCGGTACGCCTCCACCTGGATCAGTTGAGCCCACAGTGGTCCATCGTCATCAATCCGCGGCGCAAAGCCTTCGACGCTCCGGTGGCGGATCTGCGCCGGGAAGTGGAGCGCCTGTTTCAGCGCTGCAATGGCTCGTGACGCGGACGCTTCAGATGTACAAGTTTGCAATTTCCCCCCTTCTTCCCTCGGCCTGCCGTTTCTATCCGACCTGTTCGGATTACATGCACGAGGCAGTGGAGCGCCACGGCGCTCGTAAGGGAATCTGGATGGGGCTGCGCCGTCTGGCGCGCTGCCATCCCTTTCACTCGGGCGGCTACGACCCCGTCCGCTAAAACATCTTTCTAACGGAATCTCTCAGCAATGGCCGAATCGGTTAATGGCGGTAGCAACACTCCGGCGACCAAGCCGAAGGAAATGTCGATGGAAGTGCGGCTCCTGATCGCCTTCCTCCTGATGGGCGGGGTGATGTTCCTGACGCCCTACTTCTTCAAGTCGCAGACCCCGCCGCCCCTCAAGAAGGACGCGGCCGGGCAGACTGCTTCCCAAGGTACGCCGGGCGCGGGTGCAATCGCAGAGCGGATACCTTCCGCCGAACCTCCGGCGCCCCCGGCGTCCAGCGTTGAAGCCGCGGCGGCTGCCGTGCCCCTGCCTGCCGGCGCCACGCCGCAAAAGGCCGAGCCGGTATTCGTCATCCAGACCGACCTGTATAGGATTGCCTTCAGCAACCAGGGCGCCACCGTGCGCAGTTGGCAACTCAAGAAAGCCAAGGGCAACGATCTCAAGCCGCTGGACCTGGTCAATACCGCGTCTGGCAGGGATTTTCCCTTCTCGCTGTACTTCCCGAACGAAAAGCCCGTCGTCGATGTCAACTGGACCTGGTACAAGCAGACCGTCGAACCGGACGGCCTGGGCGTCACCTACGAGTTCTCCGACGGGCACGTCAGCGTGCGCAAGGTCTTCCGCTTCCAGAACGCGAGCTATCTTTCGATGGTTTCGACCGAGGTCACCTTGGACGGCAAGGCGCTGCCGCACATGATCCAGTGGCGCGGCGGCTTCGGCGATCTCACCCTTTCCAGCGCGGCCAGCAGTCAGCGTACCCTGTTCTTCGACGTCGTGGCGAACAAGCTGGTGGAAGAGGCTCCTAAATCGGCCGCTAAAGGGCCGCTGGCGACCGGCGGCAACCACAGCTTCGCCGGCATCGCCGACGCCTACTTCGCCGCCGTCTTCCTGGCCGGAGGCAAGAGCGGGATGCGGGAGGTCACGTTTGAGGACATGGTCCCTACCGCTCACGAAAAGACGCCCCTGGCGCTGAGCGGCGTGGCGATCGGCGATGGCCCCGCGAATCGCTTCGAACTGTTCGTCGGCCCCAAAGATATCGACGTCTTAAAGAAGATCAACCCCAAGCTCGAATCCGTGGTGGATTTCGGCTGGATGGCGTTCCTTGCCAAGCCGCTTTTTATGATCGTCAACTGGGTCAACGATAACCTGGTCCACAACTTCGGCTGGGCGATCGTGCTGGTCACGGTGGCAATCAACTTCGTCCTCTTCCCGCTCAAGCTGAGCAACATGAAGTCGATGCGCAAGATGCAGGCGCTGAAGCCGCAGATTGACGTCATCAATGCCAAATTCAAGAACATCGGCCTGCGCGACCCTAAGAAGGGCGAGCAGAACGAAGAGGTAATGGCGCTCTACAAGAAGCATGGCGTCAACCCGATGGGCGGCTGCCTGCCGATGCTGCTGCAAATGCCGTTCTTCTTCGCTTTCTACAAAGTATTTACGGTGAGCGTGGAGATGCGCGGTGCCCCCTGGCTCTGGGTGGGGGACCTCTCGCAGCCCGAGCATTGGGAAATCAAGATACTGCCCATAGTGATGATCGCCAGCCAGTTCATCATGCAGAAGATGACGCCGCAGGCGGGGGGGGACCCGGCCCAGCAGAAGATGATGATGTTCATGCCGCTGGTGTTCGGCTTCATGTTCTATAATTTCCCCAGCGGGCTGGTACTATACTACTTGACCAGCAATCTGGTAAGTATGGGGCAGCAGTGGTTCTTCAATAAGACCTCGATGGCGACCCTTGCCGCCGAGTCGATTGGGCCTCTAAAAAAGAACGGCAGGAAATAAACCTTTGACTGAGCGAAAGTACTCCGTGGCCTCGATTGGCCTCCGCACCGACGGGTTTCTGGATGCCACCCTGCAAAACGGCGGCATCAAGCTGACCTATGAAATTCAGGATGCCGCGCCGTCGGATGACGATTTCGAAACTCCCGACGTGAAGGTCAAGTTCAGCGGCCCCGATGTGGACCTGCTGCTTTCGAATCGCGCGGAACTGCTGCTGGCGCTAGAGCACGTCACCATGGAAATGCTGCGCATGCCGAGCGAAGACCATTCGCGCATTTCCTTCGACGCCAACGATTACCGGCTCCTGCGCATTGAAGAGTTGCGCCTCAGTGCGGTGGCCGCCGCCGACCGGGTGAAGCATACCGGCGAGCATTTCCGCTTCAATTCCATGAACAGCCGCGAGCGCCGGGTCATCCACCTCTCGCTACGCAATGAACCCGCGGTGCGCAGCGAAAGCTGCGGCGCCGGTCCGGGCCGCCACGTTGTGGTGTACCCCGCCGGCATGGCCAGCCTTCCCGAGCCCCCGCACAGCCTCGAACCGCCGCGCCGCTCCGCCTACGACGGGCCGCGTCCGGTAGACCGTGACCGTGGACCTGGCGGGCCGCCGCGCGGCGACCGCCGCGACCGGGGTGGACGTGGTGACCGCGGCGGACCGCGCGGACCACGCCGCTAGCCGTTGCAAGGGTTGGGGCAGGCGCCCTCGCCCGCCAACCCCGCTTGCGGGAGCGGTTGCCGGCAATTGAACCGGTTCTTTTAGGCAGATCCTTAGCCGTTGCAACTCGCCGATACCATCGTCGCCATTTCCACTCCGCCCGGGCGCGCCGGCCTGGGCATCGTGCGCCTTTCCGGGGCGCAGGCGCGCAGCATCGCCGCACAGTTTCTCACCCCCGCCGAGTGGCGTCCCTGGCAGGCGCACCTGGCGCAGCTTCTGGACGCGCAAGGCCATCCCATCGACCAGGTGGTCGTCACCTTTTTCGCTCGGCCCCGATCCTATACCGCGGAGGACCTGGTGGAAATCTCCTGCCACGGTTCGCCCATCGTGCTGCGCCACGCCGTGCAGCGTGCGCTGGATAGCGGCGCGCGCTTGGCCGAACCCGGCGAGTTCACGCTGCGTGCTTTTCTGAACGGGCGTATCGATCTTCCGCGTGCCGAGGCGGTGCGCGACCTGATCGACGCCACCACGCTCTACCAGGCGCGGATCGCCGCACAACAGGTGGATGGTTCGGTGTCGCGCCGCCTGGCTCCGCTCAAGGAACCGCTGGTCGAATTAATCGCTCTACTGGAGGCGGGAATCGATTTTGCCGAGGACGATGTCAGCGTGGCCCCGGCGGAAGAAATACTGCGCCGCCTGGCGCCCATCCTCCAGGGGACGCGGCACCTCGCCGACAGCTTCCAGTACGGTGGCCTGGTGCGGCAAGGGCTGACCCTGGCGATTGTGGGACGCCCCAATGTCGGCAAGAGCAGCCTGTTCAACCGCCTCCTGGAACAGGACCGCGCCATCGTGACGGAAATCCCCGGCACAACCCGCGACTTGGTGAGCGAGACCGCCTCTGTCGGCGGCATCCCGGTGAAGTTGTGCGATACCGCCGGCATTCGGGACACCGTGGAGCCCGTGGAACGGCTGGGCATTGAGCGCAGCTACCAGGCGATGGCGGATGCCGATCTCACGCTGGTGGTGGTGGACCTGGGCCAGCCTTTCGCGCCGGAAGACGAGAGTCTGATGGCGCGCGCCGGCGGGCGGGCGCTGGTAGTTGGCAACAAAAGCGATCTGGCGCGCGGGGCGGGGCAATGGCCGGCGCTGCTCAACGTCTCCGCCCTCACGGGTGAAGGCATTCCCGAGTTGCGCGATGCCATTCTGGAAGCGGTGGCCCCGAAGGGTGTGTTTGAGCGGGAGACGGGCTTCATCACCAGCCTGCGCCACGAACAGCTACTGCGCGAATCCGCCGCGTATCTGGAAAAAGCGTGCGCGGCGGTGCGCTCTTCCATCCCTCACGAAATGCTGCTGCTGGATCTCTACGGAGCGCTGCGGCCGATCGACGCGATCACCGGCGCCACCACCGCCGACGACATTCTGAATCGCATCTTCAGCACATTTTGCATCGGCAAGTAGGCTGCCCGCAATCATGTGGTGCCGGGTGATTGTGGGGCGGACCCCCCGGTCCGCGGCCGACGCCCCCGTCGGCCTGCTCTAGTCCTCCCAAAACAACAGTGGTTGACCTCTATCCGCAACACCTGTGAGTCGAATTCACGGATTGACCTCGCAAGTTATTCGAACTAAAATGAATATCAGCTAAAACCAGTCCTTGTCCCAGGAAGCGGTGAGTCGTATGAACGTTACGCGCCTTTCAATCTCCGTGCTTGCCCTGTCCTCACTCCTTGGCATCTTTGCCGTGGCGCAGGACAAGAAGAAAGCCGACTCCTCTCAACGCGAAACCGTTGCCCGGCCGATGACCGAGAAGGAACGGAAGAGGAAGGAAGAGAAGCTCCGCAAAGAGCTGGAGACGCCGTACCGCAAGTGGCTCAATGAGGACGTGGCGTACATCATCACC
>JANYAH010000245.1 GCA_025361425.1 Candidatus Solibacter sp.
CATGCTGGTCGTGATCATGATCGAGTCGCCAACCGGGGTCGCCAATGCCTATGACATCGCGATGGTGCCGGGCGTCGATGTGGTGATCATCGGCAACAACGACCTGAGTTCCTTCTCGGGCTTCCCACAGAACGACGACCGATATCAAATGATGGTGACCAAGATTCACGATGAGACTCTGCGTGCCGGCAAGATTTTTGGCCAGGCGGCGGCGAATTACGCCACGGGACATCCGTTGAGCAAGGACGCCAGGTTCTTCCAGAACGGTCCATCGAACGACGGCTGGGTTGCTCCGGGCAGCGGAGGCCGCGGCAATCCGAACGCCGCGCCGCAGGGTGAGGAAGGCAGCGGGCGCGGCGGGCGCGGCGGCCGGTAGACCCGTTCTACGGCAGCGCCAGCGCCATCAATTCCGCGGGGACTGCCGACGCACCTATTGCGACCACAATTAATTGGCGGTCGCGCACGCGGAACATGTTGCCGCCGGCGGCGGAGAACAGGTTATTGCCTTCCGGTGCAAACCGCGGCGTCTTGGTGGTTGCGGCGTCGCCACCGTAGAATATGGCGTTCTCGGAGACGTACATCAGGTTGGCGACGAGGCCCACGAAACCCGGAGACAGGCAGGGATGTTCCCCGGGTCAGCAGATTCTGGGGAGTTGGTCGCCGGGGAGCATGTCCACGATTCTAGTGGTACCGAAGGCGGTTTTCATGGTGACCATGGCGGGATGCTTGTCGGTGACCGTGCCGATGATGGCGGATTCGCGGCCTAGCGGGTGGTTGCGCATGGCGGCGAGCACGGCAGTGGCGGCCTCGGGGGGGACGATGGCGATGAGTTTGCCTTCGTTGGCGACATAGAGCGGGTCGAAGCCGAGGAGTTCGCAGGCGCCGCGGACAACTTCGCGGACGGGGATGGCGGGCTCGTTGAGTTCGACGCCGACTTTGGCGAGGGCGGCGATTTCGTTGATGGCGCTAGAGAGGCCGCCGCGCGTGGGGTCGCGCATGCAGCGGATAGCGGGTGAGGCGGCGAGCATGTCGCGCACCAAAGTATGCAATGCGGCGGAATCGCTTTCGATGGGGGCGTCGAAGCCGATGTCCTGGCGTTCGGAGAGGATGGTAATTCCGTGATCGCCTACGAAGCCAGAGAGCAGGACCAGGTCGCCGGGGCGGGCGTTGGCGGCGGAGAGGTGGATGCCGGAGCGGACGCGTCCGATGCCGGTGGTGTTGATGAAGACGCCGTCGCCCTTGCCCTTTTCGACCACCTTGGTATCGCCGGTGACAATCTCAATGCCGGCGGCTTCGGCGGCCCTGCCCATGGATTCGGCGATGCGCGCGAGGACGTCGATGGAGAGGCCCTCTTCGAGGATGAACGCGGCGCTGAGGAAGAGCGGTTCGGCGCCACCCATGGCGAGATCGTTGACGGTGCCGTGGACGGCGAGAGAGCCGATATCGCCGCCGCGGAAGAAGAGCGGCTTGACGACGAAGCTATCGGTGGTGAAGGCGAGACGCTCGGCGCCGATCTGGAGGACGGCCTGATCGTCGAGGCGGCCGAGGACAGGGCTGCGGAAGACAGGGAGGAAGACGTCGCGCAGAAGGTCCGCGCTGAGTTTGCCGCCGGATCCGTGGCCAAGCAGGATGCGGTCTTTGGTGGGGAGTGGTGTGGGGCAGGTGATCATACGGTTCGGCGGAAGCGGTAATAAGCGGCGCAGGCGCCTTCGCTAGAGACCATGGGCGCGCCGAGCGGCATTTGAGGGGTGCATCGCGTGCCGAAGGCGGAGCAATCCACGGGCTTGGCGAGGCCTTGCAGGACGCTGGCGGCGATGCACTCGGCGGGCTCTTCGACGCGGGTGGTTTGGACGTGGAAGCGGCGTTCGGCATCGAAGGCGGCGTACTCCGGGCGCAGGCGGTAACCGGAGGCGGGGATGAGGCCGATGCCGCGCCATTTGCGGTCGCCGATTTCGAAGACTTCGAACATGCGGTGGCGCGCGGCGGTATTGCCCTGGCGGGTGACAGAGCGCACGTATTGATTTTCGACCTCGGCGCGGCCCTGTTGAAGCTGGCGGACTAGAATGAGGATGGCTTCGAGGAGGTCGAGTGGCTCAAAGCCGCCGACGACGAAGGGGACGCGGAAATCGCGGGCGAGCTGCTCGTATTCGGTGTAGCCCATGACGGCGCAGACGTGTCCAGGGGCGATGAAGCCCTGGACGCGGTTGTTGGGGAAGCCGAGCAGAAGGCGGATCGCGGGGGGCACGAGGACATGCGACACGAGAATGGAAAAATTGGTCAGGCCTTCGCGTTTGGCCTGCCAGACGGCCATGGAGTTGGCGGGCGCGGTGGTTTCGAAACCGACGGCGAAGAAGACCACCTGGCGATCGGGATTCTGGCGCGCGATGGCGACGGCGTCCATGGGGGAGTAGGCGATGCGAACGTCGCCGCCTTCGGCTTTGACGCGGAAGAGATCGCTGGCGGAGCCGGGGACGCGGAGCATGTCGCCGTAGGAGACGAGGGTCACGCCGGGCATGGCGGCGATGGCGACGGCCCGATCGATGATTTCGAGCGGGGTGACGCAAACGGGGCAGCCGGGTCCGTGGACGAGTTCGAGTTGCGGGGGGAGAAGCTCATCGATGCCGTAGCGCATGAGCGTGTGAGTTTGGCCGCCGCAGATTTCCATGAGGACCCAGGGGCGGGTGACGGTGGCGGCGATTTCGGCAACGAGGGCGCGGGCGAGTTTAGGATCGCGATACTCGTCGATGAATTTCATGCGGGCGGTGTTCAACGGGGATGGTAACAGGAATACGGGGGCTGGGGCTGGGGCCGGCGGGCGGCGCGTAGGGAGAGGGCGAATGGAGAGTTGTAATAACTACCGCCTCGGAGTTGCTGTCGCGCGTCCATCGCATTGTCTGGCTCCTCATGCTAATAAGCGACATGCACGGACTCAGTCACATGAACATTTTATTTTTATAACTCTTACCACTTCATGGCGTTACGTCTGATTTCGCGTTCGCCGCGAGGCCGTTTCCGCAGCCTCGTTTGACACACTGAAACCGGATGGAGAGCCTTGCCCACGCCGGATATCACGGTTGCTTGGCGTCGGGACTGTCCGTCAGCGGGTGATCGAAAACCAACATGAGAATCGTTATTACACTTCTAATCGCGTCCTGCTGTTTCGCCCTGGCATCGGGCAACGTCAACGCAGCGACGGCCGGCATATTGACTTGCGAGGTCGGCGGCTATGCGACTCGTTAAACCAACCCTGCGCGTCAGGTTACACAGTTGCCGGCAAGACCCCCCGGCACATTCAGTTGACCGCGGCTGGAGACGGCCCTGGGTCAGGTGCGGGCGCTCCGCATCTGTCCGCTTGGGATCTTGTTCCCGGCAGGCATGTGGCCACGAGGATAGTATACAAACGCGCCATGATACTCCCCTAAGGGCAGATGATGTACCCAAGCCTCAAGGCCAAGATGACGTCGCGGAGAATGACGGTACAGTAGGAGCAAGGAGAGAACCGGCGGTGAGACATCTTATGCGCTTCATGGTCGTGTTATTCATTGCCGCCGCCTGCTTCGGCCAAGGCAAGCAGAACGTTGTACAGATGGGCTTCGTGGACGCTCACGAAGCGAACTGGATTCCACCGACCTCCACATTTGCCAGCCCGCCGAGTTCCCCGGCAACCGGGTCGGTGTACGTCTTCACCGATGCCAGCGCCCTGGGTACCTGCGCTGGCGGGGGTGGCGCTCTGGCGACATGCCGATGGAGCGGCGCCGCCTGGGCGGCCGTGGGTGGTGGCAGCAGCACTGGAAACAATGTTCGGGAGTGTGTCGTTATTATCGGAGATCCAGGTGCCGCGTCGGCTGTGTTAGCAAACGACAACGATAGCCCGGCGGCTTGTGGTAACACTTGGGCAACCGATTGGACGATCACCTCAGTCGCTTGTTGGGCTAACGCAGGGAGCCCAACGGTCACTCCAATTCTCACGGCGGGGTCGGCCACCAGCATCCTCACTGGGTCGCTGACTTGTGGGACCGCGGCATGGGCGGCGGGCACGGTTCAGGGTACCGCTCCCGTGGTACATAGCTTCAGCGCCAACGGAGCAACGTGCTCATCGACGCCTTGTACCATCGACACCGACATCACGTCGGCGGGTGGAACGGCGAAGTACATCATTATCCGCATCACAGGGACAATCTAATGCGAACATGGTTACTTGCGGTTCCTCTTCTGGCCTCGCAAGCGTTCGGGGCGGTCACGCTCGACGCAACAAGTGCCAGCACATACAGTAATGGCAGCAGCACGTATAGTTGGGCGCATACAGTTGGCAGCGGCACGAATTCCGTAATGTGGGTTGGTATTTCCTACTACAACGGCGCTAGTGGCGTCACGGTCTCATCAGTCCAACTCACAGGCTGCGGTGGAATTCAGGATTTCACTAAGCTCGATCAAATAGCATTCGGTCGCGTTGCGGAAAGTTGGTGGTTGGCGTCGCCACATTCCGGCAGTTGCACGGTGCTGGTTACGTTTTCCGGAACTCTTACCGGCACGTATGACATAATGCAGGGCGGAGCCGTCACAGTATTTGGCGCGGCTCAGACCACGCCTACCCACAGCGTTGGGGGCGCCACGACAGGTGGCGGCACGCAACACCCAACCTACGCAATGAACGTGCCAGCGAACGGCAGTTATATGGTCGCTGCGATGACCTTTCAAGATGCAGGCGTAATCTACCAGGAAGAAGCGATAGGCCAAGGCGTCGTATACGGTAGTGTCGGGAGTGCGTCCCAACCTCATGGAAATTACCGGCCGGTGAATTCCGGCACTCAAAGTTTTGGGTGGTATCTGTACTCGGCGAGTGTTCAATATATTGCGGCGGCTGTGCTTGTACCAGTTGGAAGTACAGCGACGAGTAGCATCCGGCATAGGGTAACGTCGGGACCGTCCCCGTCCCCAATTGGCGGTAGTGCCGTGAAGCTCGGCGCGGCAGTCCTGCTGGGTGCGTCCAACACGCAGGCACTACTATCGTATACAGCGCCCGACAACAATCCTTGCACCGTCCAGGTGTCGGAGCGTGCGTCGCTGAGGCCGCTCGTTCACGACCTCAACGGGACGTTATTCGCCGGCGCCAACCAGGATTCCCGTGCCGGAGCGTTCACGAACGGCAAGAACCGGATCATGGTCGTTGGCAAGCGCGCCACCGAACAGGGGTTGGATAGCGCCTACTATTCCCGCGCGCTGCAGGCGTACAAGACGCACTACTTCAAGATCGCTTGCGGGGCGGCTTCGACAACCGGATCGTTTGCGACGATCAACATTCCAGTCGGCAATACCTACAACGAGCTGGTCCAGGTGAATCCAGCAACGGGGTCGGCCATCATTCCGACTTTTCCTAACGATCGAAATACGACTACGATTGATCCGCAGACGGGGATACTTGGCAAGCGAGTGTCTCTCGATGCCGAGGGCACTGGCTTAAGTCTTTACTCCGGGGGAAGAATCCCAATGTGCGGCTACCAGTTAGTAGGCCCCGGCCCAGGCTATTTGTGCAGCTTCCCCGATATCTCCGGCAGTCCATCGCCTCTCTACTACATCCTCCCATCGACAGGGGAGGTCAGATACCTTGGAATAGCGTATAAAGCCGGCGTGTATAGCGGCGGTGGAGTTGGTATGTCGGAGGTGGTCTTCGACCCCAGTAACCCGCTGTCTTTCTACTCTACCGTGGACGACGAAAGCGCAGGGCACACGCTGATCGTGAGGTTCACCTACAGCGGAGACTACTCCAGCGCCACTCCTGGCGCGTGGGCAACCTTATCGTCTTCATGGGTTACAGGCGATCTAAAGGCTCTTTTGGTCGCGTATAACCCGACCTTTGACCCCGCCAAATTCAATTGTAGTTTCTTGATCGGTGGGCAATACGGACTTGTATCCTGCAAACGCGGGATACAGGATTCTTACGGGTGGATGTTCGCGATGAAGATGAGCGATGCCTCCATTATTGGCGGTATCAACGTAGTCAAAAACGTGAAGTCCCGGTGGTGCGGCAGTCACTCTACATTCATCGTGGCAAACACACCGTTGGTGGGGATGCTTCCGCACGAACTGTCCGAGGGGGTTATCGGTGGTCCCAACCTTGGATTAGGCCCCTACGAAACCAAGTTGGCCGGAGCTATCGGAGCCAATGACACGACCTTTACAGTAGCTGGTGAGCCGTTGAGCACGAGCGATCCGACAGTGGAGCCGTATCTGATGGATGCCGCGATAGGCGATGCGTTCATCCTTGGCTTCGATCAACCCGACATAAAGGAGTTTGTCACAATTACCGGTAAGAGCGGAACCAACTGGACAGTGAATCGCCAGAGTTCGTGGGCGTCGATTGGGCACACGAAGCGGGCGTGGCCGTCGGGAACCACTGTCAGGGCATGGTGCGAGAATAACGCGGACGCCATTGATTACGACATGTGGTGGAAGTTCCTCGTTGACCCCACGGGTACTGGATCCGGATATTTCCCGGACCATTACATCTACGTCAGCCACAAAGACGCCTCTCCGGATGGGCAGGTATCGGAGCGCGCTGGAGTAATCGGTGACATTATGAACGGCATAGATGTGCCGCTTACCTACAGCCTGAGCACGGATCCGTTGTTCGCTGGAGCCAAGGGCTGGGCGGATGGGAACTCGATGTCCACGTACCCGGCTTACCATCAGCTGAATGCTCCTACCTGGGAAAAGAACTGGTTCCTGGACGAGCCGGCATTCTTCGGTGCCGCACAGATGGGTACCGGGGCGACACTTCTATCCGGGCAGCTATACAAGTACGTCTTCGGCGATTGGGGAGGACTGAATCGGAAACAGTTGGTAACGCTGGCTGCAATGGGAGATCGTATGCTGACCGATATCAGCGGCCCTGGATCTCTGCTCACCGGAAGCGCAGGAGATTCATACAAGTATTGCGTTGCGAATGTGTCCAATGAGTGCGTATCCGGGTCCAGCGCCGGGGATGTATTTGCCAATGTGCCAGGGTTGGCGTACACGGATTGCAAAGGGTTCGAGACGGGAAACTTTCTGGATTTGTGCATTGCCAATCTTCCGCAAGGGCAGGGCGCTTATCAATTCGGATTCCTGCCTAACACCGTGGGAATTGCCGCCGACTCCGCACCACCAAATTATGGGGCAGGATACACCCGAAAGCTCAGTACGGGGTTTGGCGGGGTCAAAGACTTGACGAAGAAATTCAAAGTCACGTCGGACGGAAGTTGGGGGTTCATCACCAAGGGAGCCTACTGGAACCCCGGCAGCAGTATGTTGATGCTCAAGATCCCGCCGTTCCCAACGCCAGACTCCGTGGACCGCAGCACGTTCGTCCGAGCACCAATTGCCATCACTGTACCTCAAGGGCAAGGCATTGCGCGGGCCGCGGTGCGCTTCGGGTACGCGGAACAAGGCACGGCGGCGCAATACTACTGCACTTCACGCCGTGAATCCTGCCTCGCCATGGCAGGAAGTGTGGCAGACGCTAATCCATTTCAGTATGAGGATACCGATACCTACACGGCACTCTCTTGCAGCACGGCATGCACGATTGTGCTGCCAGTCTTGCCGATGCACGTGGCGTACTATCAGGTCCGGTTCTATGACGCCAGCGGTAAGTTTGTGACTTTGGGTGCTCAGGGTGTGGCATTGGAGGGTGCGGCCGTGGCCATCCCGTGATGACGATTGGCAGAGAACGCTGTGCTACTACCAGGTGACGTATCGTGGTGCGGCGCTCATGGGGCAAAGCCCCGCCCCGCTCCCACACTACTGGGCGGGCCCCCGCAGTTTCCGGATCTCTTCCAGGCGCTCACGAATTCTCTTTTCGATGCCGCGGTCGGTAGGGAAGTAGTACTGCCTGCCGGCCAGCGACGGCGGCAGGCATTCCATATCCGGAATAGCGTTTTCGAACTTGTGCGCGTGCTGATAGCCCTCCCCGTAGCCCCATTGCTTCATGGATTTCGTGGGCGCGTTGCGCAGGTGCATGGGGACCGGTTCCGCGATGGTCTGTTCCACGTCGTTCTTGACGGCGCTGAGGGCGCGATAGGCGGCGTCGGACTTCGGCGCGACGCTGAGATAGATTGCCGCCTGCGCGAGCGCCAGATCGCCTTCGGGAATGCCCAGGAAGTGCACCGCCTCTTTGACGGCGATGCACTGTTCGAGCGCGCGCGGATCTGCGAGGCCGATGTCTTCGATTGCCATGCGGACCAGGCGGCGCGCGATGTACATGCGATCCTCGCCGGCTTCGAGCATGCGGGTCAGCCAGTAGAGCGCGGCGTCCGGGTCACTAGAGCGCACGGATTTGTGCAGCGCGGAAACCAGGTTGAAATGCTCTTCGCCGCGCTTGTCGTAGAGCAGCACCTTGCGCTGCATGGCGTCTTGCAAGGCAGCCTCGGTGAGTTCGCCAGCCGGCGACGCGGCGGCGGCGGCTTCCAGGGTGTTGTACGCCTGGCGCCCGTCGCCATTGGAGTAGATGCCTATCTGTTCGAGAAGTTCATCGGTGGCGCGCAGGTTCACCAGGGGCAGCGCGCGCTTGAGGAGGGTGACGATCTCCGGTACGGTGAGCGCGCGCAGGGCGTACACGCGGGACCGGGAGAGCAGTGCCGCGATGATTTCGAACGACGGATTCTCCGTGGTGGCGCCGATCAGGATGATGTCGCCGCGTTCCACGTAGGGCAGGAAGGCGTCCTGCTGGGCCTTGTTGAAGCGGTGGATTTCATCCACGAAAAGAATGGTGCGGCGGCCCACGCGGCGCAGGCGCTCGGCATCCGCCATGACGGCCTTGATTTCCTTGATGCCGCTGAGCACGGCGCTGAAAGGAATGAATTCGCAGCGGGTGGCGTGCGCGATCAGATTGGCGAGCGTGGTCTTGCCCACGCCGGGCGGTCCCCATAAGATGATCGAGGTCAGTTCATCGCGTTCAATCTGGCGGCGCAGTGGTTTGCCGGCGCCCAGGATGTGATCCTGTCCGACGTAGTCTTCCAGACTGTGCGGGCGCATGCGCTCGGCAAGCGGCCGCTGGCTGCCGGGCAAATCGGGCGGCGTGGAGTCGAAGAGGCTCACGGGCGCAACATCCTCTGGCGCCGCGCCTCATAGAGCAGAATGCTGGCGGCGATGGCGGCGTTCAAGGATTCCACGCCCATGGTGGGGATGGAGACCTCGGCCGCGACTGCGCGCCACCCCCCCGAGACGCCATGGGCCTCATTGCCGATGACCAAGCCGCAGCGGCCGGAGAGATCGGTGGCCGCGAGCGAGCGTGTGGATTTCGTGGAACTGGCCGGCACGCCGGCGAAAAGAGCGATGTGGTTCTGTTGGAGCGCGGCGCGGGCGGCCGCGGCTTCGATGCCATGCAGGAAGGGAACGCGAAAGAGCGAACCCGCGGATGCGCGCAGCGTCTTGGGATTGTGGGGACTCACGGTGCCCTTGAGGAACAGGATACCGGTTCCGCCGAAGGCCTCGGCGGCGCGCACGATGGTGCCGGCGTTTCCGGGATCCTGAAGTCCATCCAACACCACGACCAGGGCCTCACCGTGGAGCAGTTGTTCGAACAGCCATGGGCGGGGCTGCACCAGCGCGATCACGCCCTGGCTGGTTTCGGTGGCGGCGATTCCGGCGAACAGCGCGTCGGGCAGCAGGACCACTCTCACGCCGGCGAGACGCCTCCCGTAGGCCTCAACGGCGGCGCGCGCGCTTTCGGCGGCGAGCACGGTTTTGACCTCGCAAGGGCTGCGCAGCGCCTCTTCGAGCAGGTGGAAAGTCTCGGCGACGCACCAACCCTCCGCGGTGACCGAGCCGCGCGCCACGGCGCGGTGCACATTCTTCAGCAGCGGGTTGGCCGCACTCGCGATTGTTTCCAGGGTTAACATCTGTTTGCAATAATGTTTCTTGAAACAGTCAGAATAGCGCACATGAAAAAGGTCCTATGGAACGCGATCGCGCTGGCGGTCATCGGTCTGCTGGTGACGGTCGCATTCCTCTCCGTTCGGATTGAGCGGCAGAGCACACGCGATGAAGCGCAACCGGCGGATGTAATCCTGGTGCTGGGCGCGGCGGAGTATCGGGGACGGCCCTCCCCGGTTTTGGGCGCGCGGCTGGACCACGCGCTGGAGTTGTACACTCGCAAGCTGGCTCCGCGCATCCTGACCACCGGCGGCCCGGGTGGAGACCCGGTGTTCACGGAAGGTGGCGTGGGGCGCTCTTACCTGACCAGCCGCGGGGTGCCGAGCGAAGTCATCATCGTGGAGAATGAGGGCGAAAGCACGGTGCAATCCACCGCAATGGCGGGCGAGATCATGCGGCGGATGGGGCTGCATTCGGTGATTGTGGTGAGCGACGGATACCACATTTACAGGGTGAAGGAGATGCTGCAATTTCGCGGACTGAAGGTGTACGGGTCGCCGCGGAGGGAGCACCCTCCGGCTTCGCTTCACGAGCGGTGGAACTATGTGAAGCAGGCGATTGGGTACCTGCTTTGGCGTGTCGGCGTGCCCGTATAGGCGGAATCTATCTCGCCCTTTCCCCCGTCATGGGGGGATCTCCAGCAGCCTCGTTTTGGCCCATCCAAACAGACCACAAAAGGCGATGGTCTGTCCCACAATGGACGAGGCGGAGTCTTACGCCCCCTACTTGAGCTGGTAGACGATGTAGGTGGAGTTTTGGAATTGCGAAGCGCGAGGCAGGGGCTCTTGCAGCACCACGTAGGTGATGCCGCTGGCTGAGTATTGCGGCAGGCGGGCGGGCTGAAAGTTGCGGGTTTGCCGCCAGCGGAACCACCACTGCTCGCCGAGATCCTTGACGTAATTCACCTGGCCGCCACCTTTCCAATCGACGTAGACGGCGCGTAGCGCTTCACTGCGAAAAATGCCGGGGGCGAGGCCGCGGTTGACGTCGGGGAAGACAAATACGGCGTCGCGCGGTGTATTGACGCGCGCCCAGGCGGAAAGCTGCGCGAGGTCGGGAGTGTCGAGATGCGGGTAGTTGACCACGCCGCCCAGCATGGGGATGGCGAAGAAAGCGGAGACGGCTACCACGGGTGCCCAGCGAATTCCAGCGAGCGCGGTGAGGGCTGCTAACGCGAGGGCGAGGTTGAGCCGGCTCCAGACAAAGGGTCCGGTGAGGACCGGTTGCAGCGGCAGCAGGTAGGCGAGGGCGAACCAGGCGAAGGCTTCGGCGGGACGGCGCGCGGCAATGGCGCGGGTGCCGGCGGCGGCGGTGAGAAACTGCATGCCGAGGGTGAGAAAAAGAAGCGCGCGCAGGGGCTGCACCTGCGGGACCAAGCCCCAATGGAAATGCTCCAGAAGCAGCCAGGAGAGCGGCATGGAGAGCACACCGATCGCCGCAAAGCCGAGCAGCAAGACGCGCAGTGGGACGCCGACGGCCCGGCGGATGCGCACGAATGCCGCCACCAGGACGGCGAGAATCAGCAGATGATGCACGATGGTGGCGGCGGGCCAGTCGGAGACCCAGACGTAGCCGGTGCGCATGCGCTGCAGGAATTCCTGGGCGGAATCGAGCCGGGCAAAGACGCGCTGCGCCTCGCCGGAAGCGGATTGCGCGCGCGCGGCGGCCCAGAGTACCGCCGCGGCGGCGGCGAGCGGGATGAAGGCCGCGAGACGCTTGCGGCGCTCGGGGTGCGGCCACAGGGCCAACACGAAGTAGATGCCCCAGAAGGGGAGGGCGGTGGGCGGATGGTAGAGGAAGGCGATGGCTGCGGCAGTTCCGGCGGCAAAGTGACGGCGATGCGCCGCCAGGCCGATGGCGCAGATGAGCAGGGGGACGGCGAAGGCGCGCGGCGTGGGCTCGTATTCGAAGGTAAGGACCGCGGGTCCGGCAATAGCGGAGCCGAGAGAGCAGATGGCGGCAACGAGGAACGCCGGGGCGAAGGCCAATCCAAGCGCTCCGGCCATCAGGAGAAGGCCCCATGTGCCGAGCGCGCGGGTGACAATCTGCTGAGCGGCGAGCACTTCACGGAAGCCGGCGCCGGTGACGGCGCGGAGGGAAAGAGAGATTTCGTCGTAGAGGGTAAAGGCGACGTGGGGGTGCTGCACCAGGATATCGTTGCGCAGGACCGCGGGGTCGCGCAGGTGTTCCAGGATGGGGATGTAGATCTGGCTATCCTGCTGGAGCCAGCTGTGGCCGGGGAACTGAAAAAAGGTGAGCAGCGCGAGGGCCACGCAGGCGGCAGCGGTAGCGAACGATTTCATTTCGCCGGAGTCTTTTCCAATTGCTGTTTGGCCCAGACGCGGTTGGGGTTGAGCTCCAGCGATTTGGCGAATGCCCGGCGAGCCTCGGCATCGCGATTCTCCTTGCGCAGGCTGAGGCCCAGCCACAGCCAGGCTTCCGCGTTGCCGGAGTCGAGATCGATGGCCTTCTGGAAATCCGGAATGGAGAGCTTGGCGCCGCCGCCCAGTTGGGCGGGGACGTAGTAATTGCCGACGCCGCGCGCCACGTACATCATGGAAGACTTGGGCGCCTTCTCGACGGCCTTGTTGATGGCGTCCTTGGCCTTGGGGCCGTAGGTGAGGCCGCTCATAATATCGGTGACGGCCTGGCCGTAGAGGGTGCCGAGCAGGCGATAGTACTCGGCGTTGGCGGGCTTAAGGGCCACGGCCCTCTCGGCGAGCTTGATGCCCTGTTCGGCAATCTGGCGGCCGGCTTTGCGGTCGCGCAGTTCGATGGCCACCTCGGCGAGATAACAATCGGCCAGGGCGGCGCGGTATTGGGCCTCGGGATCGTTGGGCGCCTTGGCTGCGGCGGCGGCGGCCTGGGCGGCGAGACCCGTTAAGGCGGGGCGGTCCTGCTTATCGCGCGCCACCTCCAGGGGGGAGGGTGCGGCGGCGGCCATGAAAGCGGCGATGAAGATGGCGAGCATAAGGGCGACTCCTCTATTACATCAGAGAGCGGCGACCCGCCGTTGCACCGCGAGGAAATACAATGCCACAACCATCAGGACGAATCCATTCGCGGCGAGCACGAGGGGGGCCGAATAGAGTGGGACGAGCCAGCCGGTCAACAGGTTTCCCATGGGCATGCCGCCGCGGAAGGCAAAGTTGTAGACGCTCATCACGCGACCGCGCATTTCGTTGGTGGTAATAAGTTGCACTAGGGAATTGACGAGGGTAAAGACCGCAATCAGGGAGGCTCCGGAGAAAAACAGCATGAGGCAGCTCAGCCAAACCGAGGAGGAGAGGGCGAATCCGGCAATGCCGGCGCCGAGGCAGGTGAGCATGATGAGGGCGATGCGTCCCTTGTGGCGCACATTGCCAAGGGCGGCGACGGTGAGCGCGCCCACGATGGAGCCGATGCCGGAGACCGACAGGAACAAGGTGAACATACCGGGTCCCTGGTGGAAAATGTCTTTGGCGAAGACCGGGAGGAAGGTCATCATGGGCACTCCCAGAGCCGTCATGCAAAATGCCAGCACCATGAGGGATTCCATGGCGCTCTGGCTGCGGATGAAGCCTATGCCCTGCTTCATGCCCGCGAGAATCGATTCCGAGGTCTTCTGCGGATAGAAGCGCGTCTTGAGCATGAGGAGGGAAATGATAGGCGCGAGAAACGAGAGGCCGTTGAGCCCGAAGCACCATTTTTCGCCCAACTGGGTGAGGGCGATGCCGCCCAGCGCGGGGCCGATCACGCGCGCCACGTTGAACTGAATGGATTGCAGGGCGATGGCATTCGGCATGTCTTCTTTACTGACCAGAGTGGGAATGAGCGCCTGGTAGGCGGGCCCGCCGAATGCCTGGGCGAGACCGGTAAGGAACGACAGGCAAAGGATCTGCCAGACGCGGACGAGATGGAAGCCGATGAGCGCGGTAAGCAGGAAGGCTGCGCCCATCTGCACGCACTGCGAGATCAACAGCACCTTGCGGCGCTCGATGCGGTCCGCCACCACGCCGCCGATCAGGGAGAACATAAAAATCGGGATGCCGCCGAGGAAGGCATCAAGGCCGAGCATAAAAGGCGAGTTGGAGAGCTTTAGGACAAGCCAGCTCTGGGCGGCGATCTGCATCCAGGTACCGGTGCTGGAGGTGCAGGCGCCAATCCACATCAGGCGGAAGTCGCGATATTGAAAAGCTTTGAAGACCCGGCGGATCACGATTGGATACGATTCGGAAAAGCGAACATGCCCAAGGGCATGCATTGGATTGTAGCAGTTCCCTGGGGGGCAGAGTTGTGAACTGCCGTGCGGTATACTGGCCGCTTCAGATACACATTTGGAATCGTAAAGGAACAGCCATGTTGCCAAACTACCTTGCTAAAGCAGTACCCAACCCGATTGGGAACCGCGCCCCGTGGTATGCCAATACCGCGCCCACATACGCCGGAATTTTTCTGTGGATCGCCTTCTATCAGCAGATGGCGGGAGGAACGCTGCAACATGGCGGACTGGCGTTATGCCTGGTCGCGCTGGCGGTTGCCGGAATCCTCGGCTATGCCTTGTACTATCGCGTTCCGGCGATGCTCGGGATGAAGACCGGATTTCCGCTGTACGTGGTGGGCAGCTCCACGTTCGGCACGGCGGGCGGCTACCTGATGCCGGGGCTGCTGATGGGGCTGTTGCAGATTGGCTGGTTCGCAGTGGGCACGTTCTTCTCCGCCGATTACATTCTGCGCGGGCTGGGGATGGCATCGAAGCCGGGCACCCTGACCTTCGGAATCGTGTGCGTGCTGTGGGGCGGCGCGATGGCCTGGGCGGGAGCGAAAGGGGTTCAGTACGTTTCCAAGATCGCCCTGTTCCTGAATGCGATTCCGCTGCTCATGCTGCTGGTGGTCTTCTTTCAAACCTCGGGCGGGATCGGGAACTACACAGTCGCACCGGCGCAGCAGAATTCGTTTGGCGCATTCACCACGATGATCGCCATCGTGATTGGGTTCTTCGCCACGGCGGGGGCGGCGGGCGCGGATTTCGGAATGAACGCGCGCGACGAAAGGGACGTGCGCTGGGGCGGGCTCGTGGGTATCACGCTGGCCGTGATGGTGGCCGGTGGGCTGCCGTTGCTGGCGGTGGCGGGAGCCCACGGTAGCGGACTGACGCAGAGCTGGGATTTCGGCGAAGTGGTGCAGGCCATCGGCGGGCCCATCGCTTCGGCGATGCTGTTCCTGTTCGCCATCGCTTCCATTCCGGCGGCGTGCTTTTGCGCGTTCATCGCGGGCAACAGCTTCAACACGATGATTCCGAGCGTGCCGCGCGTGTCCAGCACGATGGCGGCCGCGGCGGTGGGAGTTCTGCTGGCGATTACGGGCGTTGCGGCCAACCTGATTGGGTTTTTCACCATCGTGGGCGCCAGCTTCGGACCCATCATCGGGGCCATGGTGGCGGACTATTTGCTGGCGGGCAAGAAGTGGAGCGGCCCGCGCGAAGGCGTGAATATGGCAGGCTATATCGCGTGGGCGGTGGGCTTCATCGTGGGCATTCTGCCGCTGGATGTGCTGCCGATCACGCTCTCGCCGGAAATGAAGTCGTACGTGCAGCCGGCTGTGGTGTACAGCTTTATCGTTGGCTTCGGAGTTTACTACGTGCTGGCGAAGGCGGGCTTGCGGTCGAAGGTTGTAGCCATGCCTAAGGCGGCGTAGAGGCTGGATTGCGAGTGGGGCAGGCGCTCGGTTTTTGTCGCCTGCCTCTGGTTCCTCAGCGGACCCAGGGTTTGCCGGCTCGTTCGCTATCCGCGAGGGCCATAAGAATCAGGGTGAGTTTCAGGCGGCAAGCGGAAACAAATAGCGTCGAAGATTGCCCGCGCGACTGCCAGCCATTCGCGCCCCTCAGCGGTTGAAGGCTCCTCGGTTTCGCCCGGGTAACGCATGGCCACCGCGAAGCGGGTAAGCGCAAGGGAAGGGGCAACCGCGGCCTCCAGCGAGGCGTCCAGCTCCAAGCAGAAACCGGATAGTAGCGTCAGGTTATGCGTTCTCGGGAACGGCGTCTGGTGCCATGTCAGAAATGCCTTGAGAGACTTCTCGGCGGCCTGCTGGCAGTGAAATAAGGCGCTTCTCAACGTGGCGGGAGCGGTCAACACCGCTGCTGCTGCCAGATCCTCCGCGGCTCGCAGGAGCCATGCGCGGGTCTCATCCAACAGAAACAGGTTCGGAGTCATACACCAGCCTCCCTTCCCGCAGCACGGTGGCCGGAAGCGAGCTCCGCACATGCGCGGATCTGCCCTCAAAATCGCTGTGGCGCCAGGGAACGACGTCGACGGGCACGCCGACGCCCCGCAGCCTGCCGTAAACTTCACCGTTGCGAAAAACCGAGTCTGGGGTGCCGTCCGGAACCACGACGAGAAAATCGAAGTCGCTGTCCGGACCGGCGTCACCCCGTGCTTCCGAGCCAAAAAGGTAGATGCGGACGGGTTGATAGAACTCGACCAGCCGCCGGGTTATCTCCTGAATCGTCTCCTGTTTGTTCATGGGCTGTCCCATTATCCTTCGATTCGCTCTAAAAATTGGCGGGCTGACTCGCCAACTCCATGGTGTCGCTGCCGACGCCTTCGTTGGGCAGGCGGATAATGAAGCGTGTTCCCTTGCCCGGCGTGCTCTCGACTTCGATCTTGCCGTTGTGGGCCTTGACGATCCAGGCGACGAAACTGAGGCCGAGGCCGAGGCCCTGTTCGGGAGTGGGCGCGGTGCCCTGGCCGGGGACTCGGTAGAAGCGGTCGAAGATATGCGGCAGGTGCTCGGTGGCAATGCCGCGGCCGTTATCCTCCACCACGAGTTCAACGAATTGGGGCAGCACCTGAAGGGACATCTTCACTGCGCCGCC
>JANYAH010000275.1 GCA_025361425.1 Candidatus Solibacter sp.
AGGCTTCCACAACAAAATGGAGACCATCAACAGGGTTGCCTACGGTTTCCGCAACTTCGAAAACTACCGACTCAGAGTGAAGGTGTTATGTTCTTAGAAGGTTTGGGATTGGGGGGCTCCCCCGTTTCTGGCGTAGAGCCGGCGTTGCTCCATTTAACCGTAGAGCCCAACAAAACATGGAGCGGGAGACCGGGATCGAACCGGCGACCAACAGCTTGGAAGGCTGAGACTCTACCACTGAGTTACTCCCGCTTAGTCCTTTCTATTCTACCAAGGCTTGCCGCCGCGCGCGCAATCCCCTTACAGTATGGTTTGCACGAAATGAGCATCGCCGCCAGCGTTTTGGACGCGGTGCGCGCCGAAGCCGCGCTACAGGGAGGCGGCCGGGTGACGCGCGCCGGATTGCGCATCGGCGAACTCTCCGGCGTTGCAGTGGAAAGCCTGCGTTTCTGCCTGGAAGTGCTGGTGGCCGATACGGAATTGGCCGCGCTCGGCTTCGAAATCGAATTTGCTCCGTGGACGCGCCGGTGCCGCGGGTGCGCCGCGGTGTTCCGCGTGACGGACGCCCGCCCTGCCTGCACCGCCTGCGGATCTGGCGACACCGAGGCTGCGGGAGGTGATCAAATGGAGTTATCCTTCCTGGAATTGGAGGAGCCGTAATGCTTGTGCCGCTGGAACGCAAGGTTCTGAACGAGAATGACCGGATCGCCGCCACGCTGCGCCAGCGCTTTCAGCGTAATGGCACCTTCTGCCTTAACCTGATTAGCTCTCCCGGGTCTGGCAAGACCGCCCTACTGGAGCGCACCCTGGCCGGCTTCGATGCCGCGCGCCGCGTGGCCGTGCTGACCGGCGATATACAGACCGACAACGACGCGCGCCGCCTGGCCCGCTATGGTTTCCCCGTGCGCCAGATCTCTACCGGCGGCGCCTGCCACCTGGACGCCCGCATGGTAGAGCGTCACCTCACGGACTGGCCGGTGGACGAATTGGAGATCCTTTTCCTGGAAAACGTGGGCAACCTGGTCTGCCCCACCAGCTACGATCTGGGCGAGGAGGCGCGCGCGGTGCTGCTCAGCGTCACCGAAGGCGAAGACAAGCCGCTGAAATATCCGGCCACCTTCCACCACGCCGACCTGATGGTGCTTAATAAAATCGATCTACTGCCCTACGTTCCGTTTTCCATGGAACTGGCGAGAGAGAATGCGCGGCGGGTGCAGCCGGAGATCGAAATTCTCGAGGTTTCCTGCACTTCCGGCGAAGGGCTGGAGCGGTGGAACGACTGGATTGAACGCCACTTATGACCGATTTTCCCGTAATCAACGGCCTGATTTTCTGCGGCCTCGGCATCATCGTTTTCATCATCGCCTTCTCGCTGGTGCTCAAACTGGCGCCACTGGACCTTTGGAAGCAGATCGGTGAAGAGCGCAATATCGCGGCCGCCATCCTGGCGGGAGCTGTAGCGCTGGGAATTTGCTGGATCATTGCCGCCACCATGCACTGATTTCGGCAACCGGCGCCAGGGCGCGCGCGTTTACACTGTATATATCTATGAAGATTCGGGGTCGTTCGCTCCTCGTGTGCCTGAGCCTGCTCTGCCTTTCCGCAGCCCACGCCCAGCAGTACACCATCCAGACATTGGCCGGCAACGGCACCGCCGCGTTCGCGGATGGCGACCTGTCGGCCGCGCAGTTGAACTCTCCACACGCCGTGGTGCTGGATTCCAAGGGCGATCTCTACATCGCCGACACCGGCAATCACCGCATCCGCAAGATCTCCGGCGGCACCATCACCACCATCGCGGGCACCGGCACCCTCGGCTATTCCGGGGATAATTTAGCGCCCGCCGCCGCCACTCTGAATGCCCCGAGCGGGTTGGCGTTCGATTCCAAAGGTGACCTCTACATCGCCGATACGGGGAATAACGTGATCCGCAAAATCTCCGGCGGCAATATCACCACCGTCGCCGGCATCCAGGCGCAGGGCCCCGGTTTTGGCGGCGATGGGGGCGCGGCCACATCGGCGAATCTCAGCGGCCCAACCGCTGTGGCTTTGGATTCCTCGGGCAACCTCTATTTGACAGACGCGGGATACAGCCTGATCCGCAAGGTCGATACCAAGGGCAACATCAATTCATACCTGGGCGCTTACGCCACCGACAGGGCGTTTGACGCACCCAACGGACTGTGGATCGATGCCAGCGGCGCGCTCTATATCGCCGACTCCGGCCACAATCGCCTGGTTAAGTACGTCGCGCCCACGCTGAGCACTATCGCCAACCGCTCCCAATCCGCGCTCTTCTCCGGCGATGGCGGCCCGGCGATCAGCGCTCAATTGAGCAAGCCGGTGGGCGTCACGATCGACGCAGCCGGGAGCGTCTACGTCGCCGACACGAACAACAGCCGGATCCGCAAGATTACAACGGACGGCTTCATCACCACCATCGCTGGCAGGGGCGGAGCGGCCTACAACGGCGATGGCGGAAACGCTACCGAAGCCTGGCTGAACTTCCCGCGCGGCATCGCCGTCAGTTCCACTGGCACGGTCTATATCGCCGACACCGGCAATCACGTGATTCGCGTGCTGACGCCGACCTTTCCCACCATCAACGCCAACGGCGTGACGAATGCCGCGAGTTACGCGACGCGGATTTCGCCGGGCGCGCTGGCCAGTGTCTTCGGGAGCGGGTTCGGCACCGTGACCTTCCAGGCCGACGACGGTTTCGCGTGGCCCACCGCAGCCAAGGGCGTCAGCGTGAAAGTGAACGGCGTGGTGGCGCCGCTCTACTATGTGTCGCCGGTCCAGATCAACTTCCAGGTGCCATGGGCCACGCCCACCTCGGGTACCGTCGATGTCGCCGTGCTGCTTAGCGGCGGCAGCAGTAATATCGCAGCCGTGCCGGTTGCCACCGCTGCCCCAGGCCTGTTCTACCTGTCAAGCGGCGCAGCCATCGTTCAGAATGCCCCCAGTTACACACTGAACGACCCTTCGAATCCGGCGCCCGCCGCCAGCACCATCGTCGCCTACCTGACAGGCTCCGGCCCGGTCTCGCCCGCGGCTAAGGACGGCGTTCCTACGCCGAACGACACGCTGACGAAAGCGACATCCGTGGTCACGGCGAAGATCGGTTCCGCGGAGGCGACGGTCTCCTTCACCGGCCTCGCCCCCATTTTCATCGGGCTGGTGCAGATGAACATTGTGGTGCCCCCGACGCTGACGGCAGGGGTCTATCCGCTGAGCATCACGATCGACGGGCAGACCGCAAACTCCGCCACCATCGCGGTTAAGTGAGGTTGGGCGACGCCTCCGCCGCGCGCTGGCAGGCCGGAGCCGCACCGAGCCCGCCGGGCTCCAGCGCGCGCCCTACTTCATCGTCTTTTTCAACCAGGCGAGCATTTCCGCCTTCCAGTGCTGTAACTCAGGCGCGCGCCAGCCGCTCATGCCGTGGCCGCCGCCCTTGATCGGGATTAGCTCGCAGCTTGCTCCCACTACTTTCATGGCCTTGCACATTGCGGGGGATTGGCCGTACGACACCTGATCGTCCTTGGTCCCGTGAATGCACAGGAACGGCGCCATTCCCTTGTGGACCGCGAAAATCGGCGAGACAGCGTGCAATTTCGCCAGACCCGCCGCGTCCAGTTGCTCGGCGCCGAAGAAATGGATGCCGCCGCCATTGGCCGCGTGGCGGCTGACGCTGGTCATGTTGAACTGTTCCGGGTGATCGCGCCGCTCTACGGCCAGCTTCCCGTAATCCACCGGGCCGTACAAATCCACCACCGCCCGGACCCTGGTCTCCGGCGTCTCGTGCGTGCCGGCATAGTTGACCAGAAACCCGCCGGCCGATTCGCCGATCAGCGCGATCTTCGCCACATCCACGTGGTACCTCGCGGCGTTGGCCTTCACCCACTTGATGGCGCTGTTGACGTCCTCGATGGCCTGCGGGAAGCGGAACTCGGGCGCCATGCGGTAATCGATGCTGAACCACGCGTATCCGGCATTGGCCAGCACGTCGAATAAAGGCCGGACGTTGGTGCTCTTGCTGCCTTCGTCGAAGCCTCCGCCGTGAATCAAAATGGCGGCGGGAAACGGTCCCGGTCCGTCCGGAACGTGCAAGTCGAGGAGCACGGCCTTGCCGCCGGGCCGGGCATATTCCACGTCTTTTTGATCCACCGCCGCGGCGGCCAGCGTTACGGCGCCGGCAATCGCCAAAATGAAAATGGACTTGCGCATGGAAGGAAATTGTACCAGTGTTGCGAGGCCGGTTGTGCCGCGCCGTCTCAAAGCATCGCAAATGTTCCAATTTCAGCCGATTTGAGTTAGAATGCATGCCAGAAAAGGAGTTTCGCATGCGTACTGCTTCCGCCACGTTCCGAACTTTGCCGTTGGCCCTCGTCTTGGCCGCGGCCTTCCTGCCGCCTGGTTTTTCCCAGGATCCTCGCGGCACCATTCTTGGCCGCGTAATGGATTCGAGCGGCGCCGCCATCGTGGGCGTCGAGGTCCGCGCCGTCAATGACAGCACCGGTGTCGCCGCGTCCGGCAAGACCAACGACGCCGGCAACTACACCATGCCCTACCTGCTCAGCGGTACTTATACCGTCTCCAGCGAGCACTCTGGCTTCAAGAAATGGAACCGTCCCGGCGTTCAAGTGCGCATCAACGACAGTGTGGAGGTCAACATCGACCTGCAAATCGGCGCCTCCACCGAGACCATCGAAGTCAGCGCCACCACGCCGCTGCTCGCCACCTCCGAAGCCAGCCTCGGGCAGGTGGTGGACCAGCGCCGCGTCCTCGAACTTCCCCAGTTCGCCGGCAACGCCATGGACCTGGTGCACCTTGCCCCCGGTACCATCAACGGCACCAACCTGCGCCTGCGCAAGGCCGGCTTCAACAACGCGCCTTCCACTTTCTCCACCGATGGCGGCGGCAACTATCAGAACGAGTTCTCCATCGACGGCGTTTCCAATACCTATTCCGATGGAACCCAGCCCCGCGTGGCCTTCTCCCCGCCGCAGTCCGCCATCAGCGAGTTCAAGATTCAGACCGCTACCTTCGATGCCGCCCTGGGCCACACCATGGGTAGCACGGTGAACGTTTCCATCAAATCCGGCACCAACCAGATGCACGGCGAACTGCATGAATGGTTCCGCCATTCCATTCTGGATGCGCCCACCATTTTCCAGAACCGTTCCGGGCAGACGCCTTCTATCTACCAGGACAACCGTTACGGCGCCTCCGCCGGCGCCCCGGTGTTTATCCCGCGCGTCTACAACGGCAGGAATAAGACCTTCTGGTTCGTAGCCTACGAAGCCAATAAGTTCGGCAACCCGGATTCGGGTGGCAATATCACATCCACGGTCCCCACGGCAAAAATGCACAACGGCGATTTCTCCGAATACCTCGGCCTTGGCACCACCTACCAACTCTACGATCCGCGCAGCACCGTCCTGGACCAGGGCAAGTACGTGCGCACGCCGATTCCGGGCAACCTGCTCCCCGCTTCCCAACTCGACAAAGTCGGGCTCAACCTCATCAATCTCTATCCGCTGCCCAACCAGAGCGGCACCAAGGATTTCCAGAACAACTTCTACCGGTCCGGCAAGGCGCTGGAAGACTACTGGGCGGTGATCGGCCGTCTGGACCACGCCTTCAGTGAGAGCCACCGGATGTTCCTTCGGGTGCACCGCGATTACTGGCAGGAAGACAAGAATCGCAACTTCAGCAACGATGTCAACGGCGTGATTCTCAACCGCAACAACAAAGGCATCGCCTTCGACGACGTCTACGTCTTTAACCCCGCCCTGCTGCTCAACATCCGTTACGGACTCACGTACCAGGACTTTCCGGAGCGGCGCTCCAGCCAGGGCTTCGATCTCTCCACCCTGGGCTTCTCCCAGCAGTTGATCTCGCTCATCCCGATGAAGGACAAGGCCACCATCCCCAATGTGGCCGGCCTGCCTTTCACCGCCCTGGGCGCGTGGGAAACCGGCGATGGCGTCACCGCCTCTACCACCAACAGCTTCGTGGGCAACTTCACCAACCCCCGCGGCAACCACACGCTGCGTTTCGGACCGGAATTCCGCGTCTACCGGGAGGCCCGCAACCGCTACCAGGCCATGCTCTCGCCGCAGTTGAACTACAACGCCAACTACGTGAAGGCCAGCGACACCGCCTCCAATCCCACGCGTGGCGGTGAAGCCGCATCCATGCTTCTGGGCATCCCCTCCGGCAGCATGGGAATCTCCGATAGCTACGTGGAACAGGATAAGTATTTCGGCCTGTACCTCGCCGACGATTGGAAGGTTACCAAGAAGCTCACCATCAATCTTGGCCTCCGCTACGAGTTTGAGTCGCCCATGACGGAGCGCTTCGACCGCGCGGCCATACACTTCGCTGGAACCACCGCCAACCCGCTCAATGACGCCGCGCGCGCCAACTACGCCAAAAACCCGATTCCGGAACTGCCGGTGGCCTCCTTCCAGGCGATGGGCGGACTCACCTTCGCCAGCGTCTCCCCCAACGGGCGCACCTACTGGACGCCGGAGAAGAAGAACTTCCAGCCCCGCTTCGGTGTCGCCTGGCAGGCGCGGCCCAAGACCATCGTGCGCGGCGGCTACGGCATCTTCACCGCTTCCATCGGTGTCAACTACACCAACACGAACCAGACCGGGTTCTCGCTCTCCACGCCGATTCAAGCCACTTTGGATAACGGCCTCAGCTTCATCGCCACCAACGCCAACCCCCTGCCCAACGGACTGTTGAAACCGGCGCGCTCCAGCGCCGGACTGCTCACCAATATTGGGCAAGGCGTCAGCTTCTTCGGAGACACCCGCAAACACCCTTACGCGCAGCGTTGGAGTCTCGGCGTCCAGCAGGAACTCCCGCTGAAATTCATGATTGAGGCCAGCTACGTCGGTAACCGCACCACGCGCCTGGGCATCAACCGCGAACTCAGCTACACCCCCGCGCAGTATCTCAGCAAGCTATTGGTGCGCGACCAGTCCACCATAGATTTCCTCGGCAAGACCTTCCCGAATCCCTACCTCGGGTTGAACCCCATCTACGGCAGCACCATGACCCGCGGAAGCCTGCTGCGCAACTACAGCGAGTTTTCGAGTGCGTCGCTCACCGGCGATCCGGCCGGCTACGCCTGGTACCACTCCCTCCAGACCCGCATTGAACGCCGCCTGGCCAATGGCTTCACTCTCCAGGCATCCTACACCTGGGCCAAATCCATGGAAGCCACGGAGTTTCTGAATACCTCCGACGCCATGCCCAGCGAAGTGGTCTCCAGCCTGGACCGCACTCACCGCTTGACCGGCAGCGGAATCATTGAGATCCCCGTCGGACGTAAACGCCACTTTGGCGCCTCCATGCACCCGGTGGCCAACTTCATCCTCGGTGGCTGGCAGATGTCGGTGCTCTATCAACACCAGACCGGCGCGCCGCTCGGCTTCGGCAACCGCATCTTTAACGGTGACCTGAAGAACATCGTGCTCTCCACGGACACGCGCAGCGTGGACCACTGGTTCACCCCGGCCGCCGCGGCGGGCTTTGAAACCAACTCCGCCAAGCAACTCGCCTCCAACATCCGCTACATGCCTCTCCGCTTCAACGGTGTCCGCGGCCCGAATCAAGACAAATGGGACGCTGGCTTCCTGAAGGTGTTCAAGATTAAGGAAGGCATCAATTGCGAATTCCGCGCGGAGACCTTCAACGCAATGAACCATCCCAACCTGTATGATCCCAACACCGATCCCACCAGCGCCTCCTGGGGTGTGATCACCGGACAGGACACTCCGCGCTCCTGGCAATTAGCGCTGAAGATCGTCTTCTAAGCCAACCAACGTTCCAACCGCTCCCATATAGTCGCGGCTCGGCATCGGAGCCGCGACCGCATGGGAGCGGTTTTTCATTTGGGCAGCAAGGAGAGCACGCCCTCGCTGGGGCTGGCGATTACGTGGGCGGCGATCAGCTTGCCCAAGCCTTCCACCTTGGCTTTGCCCGCGTCAATGGCCGCCTGCACGGCGGCAACGTCGCCTTTGATCAGCACCGTGATGTAGCCGCCGCCCAGCTTTTCGCGGGCCAGCACTTCCACCGCGGCGGTTTTGAGTGCCGTGTCGATGGCCTCAAATACGGCCGTGAAGCCCTGGGTTTCAATCAAGCCGACGGCGAAAGGCGCCTGGGATTCGTTTTTCATTCTCTTCTCCGGGTACTGCACCGTGCACTGTTCGAAAAGCGGATTGTAGTCGCGGGCGGCTTCGTAGGCCGCGTTGCCCAAGGGCGATGGCGCGGGAATCACGTGCGCGATCAACTCCACGCGCATGGCACTGGCGGTAGCTTCGGCGGCGGCGACTGCCGCCTGCACGTCGCCCAGGGAACCGAGCAACTTGAGGCACACGCCGGGACGGTCGTTGAGTTCGGTTTGCAGCACACGCACGCCGGCCATCTTTTCCATGGCGTCGAGCACGACCATGGCCGGCGCCCAGCCGCCGATTTCGATCAGCGCTAAAGCGTCGTTCAGAAAATCCCCCGCTTCTCAAGCTCGTGCATGACCTCAAACACCACCTGCTCCAGCTTGTCCGCGGCCGGTTGGCCGGTGCGCGGGGCGCAGCCTTCCGGCGGGCGCTCGACCAGTTCGAAATCGGCCAGGATGCATTGCAGCACTTTGGCCAGTTCGGCGCGGTCGGTCTTCTGCGCCCCGGTCTGCGGCAGGCGTCCGCCGCCGAAATCGAAGCCGCGCAGTTCCGCGGCGGCGCGGAACCCATCCGGAAACTCGAAGGGGTAAAGCATGGTGTCGAAGAGAGCGAGGATGCGGTAGTTCCACTGCACGGCCTCCTGGTACTTTCCGGCGCGGCAGAGTTCGTAGATGCGGCGCGTGACTTCGGGGACGGCGTTGCTGCTGGCGTTGGTGCCGCCATCGCAGCCCACCATCAGCATGGGCGCCAGCACGGCCTCCCAACCGGTGAGGAAGGTGAAATCGGGGCGCGTGGGGCGGATGGCGGCGATCATCCGCATCATGAAGGCCAGGTCGCCCGAGGAATCCTTGATGCCGATGATGCGCGGGAAATCCGCCGCCAGGCGGCGAATCGTGGGCACGTCGATTGGGCTGGCGAACATCGGAATGTTGTACAGCGTGATATCGATGGGCGTATAGCGCGCGATTTCGGCGAAGTAGGCGTAGACCGATTCGGGCGAGAGGCGGTAGTAGATGGGGGAGACGATGGCCACGGCGCGCGCGCCCATGGCGGCATAGGCTTCGCAGGCGCTGAGGGTTTCCTTGACGTTGGCCTCGGCCGCGCCGGCCAGGATGGGGACGCGCCCGCGGGTTTCGTCGCAAGTGATGCGCACGATGCGGCGGCGTTCTTCCTCATTGAAGCGCGTGAACTCGCCGGTGGAGCCGTTGGGGTACAGACCATGGACGCCGCTCTCGATCAGCCATGAGATGAAGCGGCGGAGTTCCGCCTCGTGAATCTGCCCGTGCGCGTCGAGGGGGACAAGCGTCGGCGTGAAGATGCCCTGTAATTTTTCCGCCATGGGAAAACGTAATCCCAAGTTTAACGCAAGGTAGGACAGCCCTCCCGGCATGTCCCACCATCCCACGCTTGACTTCCCAGGCGATCTCAGATATTACGGGTGAAGGGCAGCGCGGCGCATTCGCCGCCAGCGCCTTTTTGAGAGGATCGCGAACCATGTCACAAGACGGTGTTTCCAGACGGCATTTTTTCTTCGGAAGTCTCCTGGCCGGGGCGGTGCCGGCGGCCGGGTACGGCAGTGTGCCGTCGCTTCGGGCGCTGGGCTACAAGCCCTTCTACGATAAGCTCAACGTGGCCGCGATCGGCTGCGGGGGGCAGGGCGGCGTGGATCTGAACGATGCGGCGCGCACGGAGAACATCGTGGCGCTATGCGATGTGGATGAAGCGCGCGCGGCAGACAATTTCAAGAAGTTCGACAAGCAGCCGAAGTACAAAGATTTCCGCGTCATGCTGGAGAAGGAAGGCAAGAACATCGACGCGGTCACTATCGGAATTCCGGATTTCATGCACGCCACGGTGGCGCTGGCCTGCATGCAGTACGGCAAGCACGTCTACGTGGAGAAGCCGCTGACGCGGACTCCGTGGGAAGCGCGCCTGCTGCTGGAAGCGGCGGTCAAGTACAAAGTGGCGACCCAGATGGGCAACCAGGGTTTCTCGCACGAGGGCACCCGGGTGGCGGCGGAAATCGTATGGTCGGGCGCCATCGGCGATGTAACCGAAGCGCACATTTCGACCACGCCGGGGACCCATCCCACGGGCATGCAGCAACAGCCGCCAGAGACGTCGGTGCCGGGCACGCTGGATTGGCAGGCCTGGCTGGGCGCTGCCACCATGCGGCCGTACAGCGCGTATTACACGCCGTACAACTGGCGCGGATTCCTGGATTTCGGCACGGGCCAGATCGGCAACTGGGCAACGCACACCGCGGGTCCCGTACACGTCGCGCTGCAATTGGGCGCGCCCACCAGCCTGGAGCGCGTGAGCGTGGCCGGGGCGAGCGGCATTACGTATCCGGACCGCGCCACCGTGCGGTTGGATTTCCCGGCGCGCGGCGGCATGCCGCCGGTGAAGGTGTTCTACCACGATGGACCGCATGCCATCGATCCGGATTTGTATCACGTTCCGGGAATGGAGAACGAGACGATTCTGCCGCCAACAAATAATCTGGCGGACAAAGGGCGTCCCATGGGCGGCCGCGGCGGGGCCGGCGGACGCGGCGGCGCTGCGGGTCGTGGAGCAGTGCTCCCGGTGCCAGCGGCGGCGCCGCGAGCGAGGCAGGGAAACGGCGGACCGGGCGTACCGGTGTTTGGCGAACCCGTGGGCCCGTCGCAGCCCGGCATCCTGACGGGGAACGGTAGCGTGTTCATCGGTACCAAGGGAATCATGGCGACCCGGGACCGCGGCGAAGGCGTTCATTTGCTGCCCGCGGCGCGATGGGCCGAATACGTGCTGCCGCCGCAAATACTGACGCGGTCTCCGGGCCATATGCAGGACTGGGTGCGCGCCTGCAAGGGCGGCGATCCGGGATGTTCCGACTTCAGCATCAGCGCTCCTTACGCCGAATGGCTGGCGCTGGTGGCGATCGCGCTGCACGTTCCCGGGAA
>JANYAH010000308.1 GCA_025361425.1 Candidatus Solibacter sp.
TCCGCCATTTCCTTCTCGCGCAGCAGTTCCAGTACGCGTGGCACAATCGCATTGTGCGCGCCGGAAAGGATGGACAGGCCGATCACCTGGACATCCTCCTGGAGCGCGGCGTTGACAATCATCTCCGGGGTTTGGCGCAGCCCTGTATAGATAACTTCCATCCCGGCGTCGCGGAGGGCCCGCGCGATCACCTTGGCGCCGCGGTCGTGGCCGTCCAACCCGGGCTTGGCCACTAGAACTCTAATGGGTCTTGACATGGTCTAGATGTGAGACGTTTCCTGGTACGTGCCGAAGACCCCGCGGAGAGCGTCGCAGATCTCGCCGAGCGTGGCGTAGGCGCGCACGGCGTCCAGCAGCAGCGGCATGGTATTCTCCGTCCCTTCGGCGGCGCGCCGCAGCGCATCCAGAGTCTTTTGCACATTGCCATTATCGCGCCGCCCACGCAGCGCCGTCAGTTTGGCCATCTGGCGCCGCCCGCTGGCTTCGTCGATCTGTAGCAGTTCGATCGGCTGATCGTCGCTCTGAAAGCGGTTGACGCCCACGATGGTGCGCTCGCCGGATTCGATTTCGCACTGGTAGCGATAGCTGGCCGAAGCGATCTCGGTCTGCGGGAAGCCGGCCTCGATCGCCGCGATCATGCCGCCCATTTCGTCGATCCGGCGGATGTAGTGGTTGGCGGCGGCTTCCATGTCCAGCGTGAGCTTTTCCACGAAGTAGCTGCCGCCCAAGGGGTCGGCCACGTTGGCGACTCCACTCTCGTAAGCCAGCACTTGCTGGGTGCGCAGCGCGAGGGTGACGGCGTGTTCCCCAGGCAGCGCGTAGGCCTCGTCGAGCGAATTGGTGTGCAGCGATTGCGCCCCACCGAGCACCGCGGACATGGCCTGCAAGGCGGTGCGCACCACGTTATTGTACGGCTGCTGCCAGGTGAGCGAGCAGCCGGCCGTCTGCGCGTGGAAGCGGAGCTTCAGGCTGCGCTCGCTCCGCGCCCCGTAGCGCTCGCGCATCGCATGAGCCCACATCTTGCGCGCCGCGCGGTACTTGGCGATTTCTTCGAAGAAATCGCTGTGCGCGTTGAAGAAAAAGCTCAGGCGCGGCGCGAAATCGTCGATTCCGAGACCCCGTTCGAGCGCCCAATCCACATACTCCATGCCGTCGCGCAGGGTGAACGCGAGCTCCTGCACGGCGGTGGAGCCGGCCTCGCGAATGTGATAGCCGCTGACCGAAACCGGATTGAATTTCGGGGTGTGCAGCGCGCCGAATTCGATGGTGTCGGTGACCAGCCGCATGGAAGCGCGCGGCGGGTAGATATACTCCTTCTGCGCGATGTATTCCTTCAGGATGTCGTTTTGCAGGGTGCCGGAAATTCGCGCCCACGGTACACCCTGCTGCTCCGCCACCGCCAGGTACATGGCCCATAGCACCGAGGCGGGCGAGTTGATGGTCATGGAGACGGAGACCTCGCCCAGCGGAATACCGCGGAACAGAATCTCCATATCTTCCAGCGAAGAGATGGGCGCACCGCACTTGCCCACTTCGCCTTGGCTCAAGGCGTGGTCGGCGTCGTAGCCCATTAAGGTGGGCAGGTCGAACGCCACCGAAAGGCCAGTCTGCCCCTGCGCCAGTAGATAGTGGTAGCGCAGGTTGGTCTCCTCCGGCGTCGCGAAGCCGGAGAACTGGCGCATGGTCCAGAGCTTGCCGCGATACATGTCGCGATGAATGCCGCGCGTGTACGGAAACTCGCCCGGCGCCGGGTTCTCGAAATCGCCCGGGCCGTACACCGGCTCCACCGGCACTCCGCTAATTGTCCTAAACTGGCGTTCCGCTGTTTTCATGAATACCCAGCTACCCCTATTTTAGCGCCACGCTATATTAAGAACAAAACACACATGTTCAAACCTACGATATTTCGGGAATACGACATCCGCGGCGCAGCCGACGTCGAACTGCTGGACCCCGATGTCGAACAACTCGGCCGCGCCTTCGGCACTTACCTGCGGCGCCACAGTGGCAACCGGGTCAGCCTGGGACGCGACAACCGCCTGAGTTCGCCCCGTTTGCGGGACGCGTTGATGCGCGGGCTGAAGGCCAGCGGCTGCAACGTAATCGATCTCGGGGTGGTGCCCACACCCGTGCTCTACTATTCGGTCTTCCGTCTGAAAACCGATGGCGCGGTGATGATCACGGGCAGTCACAATCCGCCCGCGTTCAACGGCTTCAAGACGGTGTGCGGCGACTCCACCATTCATGGCGCCGCCATTCAGGAGATCCGCCGCATGATCGACGCCGGCGACCTGGCCAGTGGCGAAGGTACGGAGACCACGGCCGACGTGGTGACGCCGTATGTGGCGGAAGTCTCCGCGCAGTTCCACTTCCCCCGCCGCATTCGCGCGGTGTTCGACGCGGGCAACGGAACCGGCGGGGTGGTGATGCACCGCATTCTCGAAAACCTCAACGTGGATGCCACCGAAATGTTCTTCGAAATGGATGGCCGTTTCCCCAATCACCATCCCGACCCCACGATGCCCGAAAACCTCCAGGCACTGATCGAAAAGGTGCGCGAAACCAAGGCCGACCTGGGCATCGCGTTCGACGGCGATACAGACCGCATCGGCGCGGTGGACGACGCCGGCGCCATCGTCTGGGGCGATCAACTGATGATCGTCTACGGCCGCGAAATTCTGACGCGCAAGCCCGGGGCCACCTTCATCGGCGAAGTGAAATGTTCGCAGTTGATGTACGACGACTTGAAAGCGCGCGGCGGCAACCCCATCATGTGGAAGACGGGCCACTCCTTAATTAAGGCCAAGATGAAGGAGACGCATGCCGAACTGGCCGGCGAAATGAGCGGCCACATTTTCTTCGCAGACCGCTGGTACGGTTTCGACGACGCGCTCTATTCCGCCTGCCGCCTGATGGAGATCGTGGCCGATTCCGGCCTTCCGCTCTCCCACCAACTGGCCGATCTGCCGGTGACCGTGGTCACGCCCGAGATCCGTTTCGATTGTCCGGACGAACTCAAGTTCGCCGTGGTCACTGAGGCAATCGCCGTCTTGCGCGCCCGGCATCGGACCGTCGATGTGGATGGCGTGCGCGTGCTGTTTCCGCACGGGTGGGGCCTGGTGCGTGCGTCCAACACGCAGCCCGTCCTGGTAATGCGCTTTGAAGCTACCACCGCGGAACTGCTCCAGGAATACCGCCGCGAGGTCGAAGCCGTGGTAGAGGCGGCAAAGCAAAGCGCGCAGAGCGTGGCGTGAGCTTCTAGTAGGTCTACCGGTGGGACGAACCAGGCCACAAAAGGCGATGGCCTGTCCCCCTGCCGCCCTAATTCCGTGAACCGACAGTTTCCGTGCGCCCCGCCAGTGGCTGTATCGAACCAGCGCCGCAAACCGCCACCCCGTTCTTCATCAGCGCGTTCAGAAAATTCAGGAACAGGTGATAAAACACCTGCTCGGTCAGCGGCTGGTTGCCGGGCAACCGGAAGGTGGCGGGGAGTTCCTTGCAGATGGAGAGCTTCACCGCGTGCAGTTGCACCTTCCCGCCGCGGTCGCGCTTGTTGGCCAGCGTCATCGGCGTCTGCATGATGCCTCCGGTCCGCCCGTCCACGTAGAACTGGCAGCGCGAGAACCAGCCGAGGTTGGCCGGATCGGCGGCATCGAAGAGCAACAAAGGGCCCTGGTGCACCGGGGCGCTCAAGTCGAGATGGATGGTCCGCGGCGAATCCTTAGCCTTGGTTTCAAACCCGGCCTGCCGCGCAATACTGGCCACCATCTCCGGCTGGAGTTCGAGATAGATAAATTTGTGCTGCCCCGCCTGGAGTACCTGCATAACGAAGGGCCATTGTAGCGCAGGCGCGTCGTTGCACGTTTCTGAGGGTCGCTATACCTGCGCGCTCTTGCTTGTCTCGCTG
This sequence comes from Candidatus Solibacter sp., assembly GCA_025361425.1. GTDB lineage: Bacteria > Acidobacteriota > Terriglobia > Bryobacterales > Bryobacteraceae > Solibacter. The sequence continues at coordinate 3,908 of JANYAH010000308.1, forward strand.
CCTCCGCTCACCACCCAGCCATCCGCCAGTTGAATCACCCGATTGCCGTAAGTCGCATTGTCCACCGAGTGCGTCACCTGCACGATGGTGGTACCCTCGCCGTTCAATTTCTTGAACAGCTCCATGATCTCCTTGCCCTGGCTGGAGTGCAGATTGCCGGTCGGCTCGTCGGCCAGAATCAACTGGGGATGGGCGATCACGGCGCGCGCCACCGCGACCAGTTGCTGCTGGCCGCCCGAGAGCTGGCTGGGATAGAGATCGCGCTTACCCACTATGTGGAAGCGGTCCAGCGTGTCGCAAACCATGGAGGCGCGTTCGCTGCTTTTCACGTTGCGATACGAGAGCGGAATGTCCAGGTTCTCGTACACCGTCAGATTATCGATCAAATGGTAGCTCTGAAACACGAACCCGGTGTATTTCTTGTTCAACTCCGCGCGTTCCTTCGGTTTCATCCGGTGAACCATATGGCCGAGGAACTCAAACTCCCCCGTCCATGCGCTATCCAGCATTCCCAGAATGCTCAACAGCGTGGACTTTCCCGCCCCTGACGGGCCCATGATGGTCACGAACTCGCCTTCCTTGATTTCCACGTTGACGCGGCGCAGCACATAGCTTCTGCCGTAGCCGCCTTCGTAAAACTTTTCCAGATTGCGCAGTTTGATCATGAGTTTCCTATTCGTGCCGCAGCGCGATCACCGGATCCAGCGCCATCGCCCGGCGCGAGGGCACGAAGCTCGCGCCCAGCGCCACCACTGCCAGTAAAATCGAAATTGCCGTGAATGTCCAGCCATCGGTCGGATTGATGCCGAAGAGCATCGTGCCCATCCAACGCGTCAACACACCCGCCCCCAGCAGGCCCGCCACAATCCCATAAACGGCCAGGCGCGCGCCTTGTCCCAGAATCAGCCGGCGCACGTCCGCCGGTTGCGCGCCCAGCGCCATGCGGATGCCGATCTCGTTGGTGCGCTGGCTGACGTCGTAGGAGATCACCCCGTAGATGCCCACCGCCGCCAGCAGGAACGCAACGCCCGCGAAGCTCCCCAGCAGCACGGTATTGAAGCGCGCTCCGGCCACCGCCAGATTTACTACTTCTTCCATCGTCCGGACGTCCGCCACCGGTTGATTCGGGTCGAGTTGATGCACTTCGCGGGTCACGGCCGAGGCCAGCGCCAGCGGTAGCGCCGTCGTGCGCACGGTCAGCGTCATCGCCTGCAACGGCACCTGCGCGTACGGATTATAGATGATGGGCCAGTCCTCGCCATCCATGCCTTCGGGCTTCACGTCACCTACCACACCCACAACTTCCGCCACGCGCCCCACGTTCTGATCGATCGCGACGCGCCCGCCGATGGCGCTGCCACCCGGCCAAAAGCGCCGCGCCAGCGTCTGGTTGACCACGATCACCGCCGCCGCCTGCGCCGTATCCGAATCGGCCAGGGCGCGCCCCGCCACCAGAGGTATCCCCATGGCGCCGAAGTACGCGGGGCTGACCGAACGCAACAGGGCCAGCGGCCGCTGCCCCGCGCCCGGTGCGGGGCGCCCCTCCACGGCGAAATTTGAACCCACGCCCAGGCCTGTCAGAGGCAAAGCGTTCACCGCGCCCACCGCCCGCACACCGGGCAGCGTGGCGATGCGGTCCGCCACCTGCCGGAAGAACGCGATCCGCCGGTCCGGCGCGGCATTCCGCCCCCCGGCCAACGGGACGCGGATGGTCAACACGCGCGCCGGCTGAAATCCGGGGTCCACGCTGCGCAGCCGGATGAAACCCCGCATCAGCAGGCCGGCGCCGATCAGCACCACCATCGCCAGCGCCAGCTCCGTGATTACCAGGGTATTGCGTAAGCGGCGTCCCGCGCCTCCGGCGGTGCCGCCACGGCCGCCCTCATTCAGGGTGGCGCTCAGGCTGGTGCCCGAACCCTGCATCGCCGGCGCCAGACCGAACACAATCCCCGTCACCAACGAAACCACAAGCGCGAACCCGAACAGCCGGAGATCGAGCGACGCCTGCGCCAATCGTGGCACGCTGGCCGGCCCGGCGTGGGCCAGTACGTAGATCGCCCCCGCGGACAGGAACAAGCCCAAGCCGCCGCCTCCCAGGGCCAGCAGGACGCTTTCCGTGAGCAACTGGGTGACGATCCGCCCGCGGCCCGCTCCCAGGGCGGCACGCAGCGCGATCTCTTTGCCGCGGTTGGCGCCGCGCGCCAGAAGCAAATTGGCCACATTCACACACGCCATCAGCAGCAGGCATCCCACGGCCGCCATCAGCACCCAAAGCGCCTGCCGCACGCCTCCCACCAGTTCGTCTCCCAGTACGAAAATCGACGGGCGCCAGCCCTTATCGAGCGCCGGCAGCGCCTGTTCCATCTGTGCGCCCACGGAATCCAGTTCCGCTCGCACTTGGTCGAGAGAGCCGCGGCGGCGTGCAATCACCATCAGGTAGCGGCCGTTGGCGGTGCGCGTATCGCTGGGGTTCAGGCCCAGCGGAATGAATACGTCCACCCCGGCCTCCATCACCGCGAAAGCCGGCGGCAAAACCCCTAACACCGTGTAGGGCTGGTCGCGCAGGCGGATCGTCTTGCCCGCGATGCCCGGGTCGCCGGCAAAGCGGCGTTGCCACAATGAGTGGCTCAGCAGCACAAAGTTGGCGCTCCCCGGCTGATCTTCCTCGGGTCGGAACGTGCGCCCCACCTTCGGCTCCACCCCCAGCAGCGGGAACAAGCTGGCCGAGACGCGCTCGCCCTTGAGTTCCTCCGGGGTAATGTGTCCGTTGGGGCCGCCGGTGAGACTGACGCGCACATCCTGCACTGCCGCCATCTGCTCCACGGCGCGGCCCTGCTTTTGCCACGCCAGGAAATTGGCCGGTGCGACGAACATTCTATAGCGATTTTGCGCTGGGTTTTTCTCCCAAATCACCAGCAGACGCTCCGCATCCCGAAACGGCAATGGCTTGAGCAGCACTGTGTCCACAACGCTGAAAATAGCCGTGGCGGCGCCCATGCCGAGCGCCAGCGTGAGCACCGCAACCGTGGTGAACACCGGGGCCTTCCCCAACAGGCGAACTCCATAACGCAAATCCTGCCAGAAAAAGTGCATGGCCTGTCAGGTTAGCAGAAAGCGTACTGGCAGATGCAGGACCGCAGGACCTTCGGAACCCGTCCCCCGAAAGATTGCAGCCATCGCGCCCTCCCCTTCATGCAGCGCCCGTGCGCACCGCTCAGTTCTTGGCCGATTCGATGTTTTCTTCCACTACCCGGCCGTCGAACAGCCGTACCTGGCGGTCCGCGAAATTCGCATACCGCGGGTCGTGCGTCACCATGCAGATGGTGGACCCGGCGGCGTGCAACTCGCGGAGCAGGCTCATCACGGCCTCGCCGTTCGCCGAATCCAGGTTCCCGGTGGGCTCGTCGGCAAGCAGGATCAGCGGATCGCCGCTCAAGGCGCGCGCCACCGCCACGCGCTGCTGCTGGCCGCCCGAAAGCTGCGACGGGTAATGCTTCATGCGGTGCGACATCCCCACCCGCTCCAGGCTCTCCTGGACGCGCCGCTTGCGCTCCGTGCCCGGCATGCCGCGGTAAGTCAGCGGCAGTTCCACGTTCTCATACACAGTAAGATCGCCAATCAGGTTGAAGGCTTGGAAGATGAAGCCGATTTCGCGGTTGCGGATACGCGCCCGCTGGCTCAGCTTTAGGCCGGTTACCGGCTTCCCGTCCAGATAGTAAGTGCCGTCCGTCGGCGTATCCAGTAGCCCGAGGATGGCAAGCAGAGTCGACTTTCCGCAGCCGGAAGGGCCCGAAATCGAAAGGTACTCTCCTTTCTTCACGTCGAAGTGAACGCTCTGCAGGGCGTGAGTCTCCACTTCATCGGTCACGAAAACTTTACTCACGGCATCCAGTCGAATCAGCGGTTGCGAGCCGTTGTCCATCGTCATTTACCCCTTTTACGAAAGTCGGCAATTGTTAGTTCAACTTAATTCGGTCGTAACTGTCGTAGGCCGACATATCCGAAAGTATCACCTGGTCTCCCACCTTGAGTCCGTCCTTGATTTCGATGGTGCTCACCGAACTGCGCCCCAACGCCACCTTCACCTTGTTCGCGTACTTCCCGTCCGCCTCCAACTTGAAGAGCTGAACCGTACTCTCCTGCTGCCCGAAGACCGGCCGTCCCACGAACACCACGTCGTTCAGCCGCTCCAGTTCGATCGTGCCGTCCACGCTCAGGTCCGGGCGCGCGCCCTGCGGCAAGCCGTCCTTGCCTACCTGTAGCGCCACATCCACCGTCACCGTGCCGTTCAGAATCGAGGGATCGATGCGCACTACCCGGCCCTCAATCAGACCATTACGCGTGTCGATCACGGCGCGCTGACCAATTACGACATCTTTTATTTGTGTTTCGGCAATCTTCAGCTCGGCTTTCAGCTTGGACGCCTGCGCCACCTTGCCCAGCGGGGTGCCGGCGGCCACCTTCTGCCCCACTTCCACCGGCGTGGGAAGCTGCTGCAACATGCCGTCGAAACCCGCTCTTACTCTTAGCTGATCTACCTGGCTTTTCTTCAGGTTGAGCTGTCCGTGCAGTTGATCCACCTTGACCCTGGCGACCGCTAACTGGGCCTCTTCGGCCAAAGAGTTAATGGAAATTCGCTTCTGCTCCAGTTGCAAGCGGCTGCCCAGTTGCAGTGCCCTCACGGCGGAGATTTTGGCGTCCACCTCGCTGAACAGACCCTCTTTGGCCAGCGCGGCGTCGCGGTCCGCCTGGAGCTTGGCGGTGTTATAGTCCGCGCCCACCTGCGCCACCGTGGCCTGCATGTCCAGATTCAACTTCTCCAGCGTGACCTTCAGGTTGGCGAAGTCGGCTTCGGCAGCCTTCATGGCGTACTCGGAGTTCAAAAGGTCGGTTTCCAGTTCCGCACTGGTCAGGATCATAACCACCGAATCCGCCTTTACCGGCGTGCCGGGGCGGATCAGGATGCGCTGCACTCTGCCTTCGGTGGTGGCTGGTATCAGCATGGTCTCCTCCGGCACCAGCGTCCCCAGACCGCGGACTTCGCGCGTCATGGGGCCGCGCTTCACCGTGTCCCGCCACACCACGGACAGATCTACCGAGGGCGCCGCCGGCTTCAACCGGCCAACCACCACGCTGGTGCCGGCTACCGCCGCTACCACGACGATACCGATCGCGATCCGGCGGATCAACCGCTTCTTGCCGGCGTCTTTACGTTGTATATCCATTTTGGTTCCCGTGCCCGAAAGGCACAACGCCTGCCAATCGCTGTCTAGCGTAACATATGACGTTTCAGGCAGTAGGACGGATAGGCGGGAAGTTGAAGTGTCCACTTGTGGCACGGTACGTACCGAAAGTGGGGCATCCCGGAGGGAGATGCCCCTTTGCCTTCGGCCTCTGGAGACGAAAAGCTTACGGCTGGATCACGATTCCGCGCTCGTCCAACAACGTGCCGGTCTGCACCAGAAGGTTGATCAGGTTCTTGCGCACCTGGATGGCATTGCTCACTACCTGCGATTCGGCCTGAACTTTGCGGTCCTGCGCGTTGCTCACGTCCAGTTGCAGTCCTGTGCCCAACTCGTACTTCTTATTTGCTGCATCCAGGTTCTTCTCGGCGTAATCCAGCGCGATCTTGGCCAGCTTTACCGATTCCTTGCTGGATTCCAAATTGGTAATCGCATTGAGCACGGACAAGCGAATGGATTGCTGCGTGGTGCGCAGCGTAAGAGCGTCCTGCTTCTTGCGCACGATGGCATCGGCCATATCGGCGGAAGCGGCGCGCGAGCGGATGGGAAGCGTCAGCCTCAGCCCTAACTGGTAAGAGGAAAAGCCAAATCCGAACATCTGGCTAAGGGCGTCGGGCAAACCTCCCGGAATCGAAGTGATCACCGAAGACGTACCTGTATCGTTAAATGCGTTGGTGCGCTGCACTAATAGGCCGCCGCGTCCATTGACCGTGTAGTTCCCGGTGAGCGCCAGGTTGGGAAGCAGCGCGTTCCGCGATTGCTGAATCGAAAGAACGTCGATGTCCAGATTCTGCGCCACAGCTTTCAGATCCTGACGCGTCGAGGTGGCCTGCTGCACCATCTGTTCGCGATCCATCGCCTCCGTGGTGCTGGGGACCTCTACGGTCTCGGTGAGTACGATGGCGAGTTTGCGGGCTTCGGGGTCGAGGTCGGCGCCAATCTGCCTCCGCAGGGCGTCCTCCAATTGCACCAACCGGAATTTCGCCTGCGCGGTATCCAGCTTGCGGCTCGCAAGCGTCTGCTCCGCCTGGTAGATGTCCAAAGGGGAAAGCGCGCCCAGTTCCAACTGCTTCTGCTGCAACTCCAGGAACTTTCCGGCGGTGTCCTCCGCGCTCAACGCCACCCGCAGGTTCTCGCGCGCCGAAACCTCGTCCCAATAGGCGTTCTCGGCGGTAGAGATGAGGTTGATGAACTGGCTCGTCTGGCCGAATTGACTGCCTTTTAAGCGGCTCCTCGCCACCATCAGGCTCAAGCGGTTGACGTAGGATCCGCGGTTCTGCAGCAACGGCTGGGAGAACTGGATGGCCAGGTTACTGGTAAGCGCCGGGTTGTAGAAGTTGTTCGAGTTGTTGCTGGTGCTTTTCGACCCGCCCCAGCTCGCGGTGTAGCTGGTACCGGTGGGCAAAAGCTGGGTCACGCTCATGGCCAGCGGCTGGCTCAATTGCTTCGATACGGAGTTCGATGCGGAGGAGGCCCCTTCCAGCAAGCTGATCGGCGGCGTGGTGGACCTCGTGCTGCTGAAGTTCGCCACCGCCCTGGGGTCCCACATCCCAAAAGCGCGCTGGATGGCGTTCTTGGGGGTCTCCAGGCTGAGCATCTGGAGTTGGATGTCGGTGTTGTTGGCCACCACCAGCGCCAGATAGTTCTTGAGCGACAGTTCCAGCTTGTCGCCGGCCACGAAATCCTTCAGCCGGACGGGGTCTTTCAACTCGACCTTGGGCTGCGTCTTGGAGAACGTCTCACGGAAGTACGACGGCTTGGGAAAAGACGACATCTGCGCAAACGCGCCCGCCGCCAGAATAATGCCTGTAGTTAAGGTTCTCACCAGCATATGCTTACTCGTAACGAATGGCCTCAATGGGATCCAGTTTCGCGGCCTGCACGGCCGGATAAATTCCAAATAATAAACCGATGAATACGCTGACGCCGAAGGCCACCACGATGGAGGACGTGGTCACCACAGTGGACCAGCCGGCCGCCGTCGCAATCACCCGCGACAACGTGAAGCCGAACGCGATGCCGATCAATCCACCGACAATCGAGATCAGCACCGCCTCCGTCAGGAACTGACGCACAATATCGCCCTGGCGTGCACCGATGGCCCGCCGGATTCCGATTTCGCGCGTGCGCTCCAACACCGTGGCCAGCATGATGTTCATGATGCCGATGCCGCCCACCAGCAGCGAAATGCCCGCGATACAGATCATCACAATCTCGAAGATGAACGACGTGCGGCGCCGCTCTTCCAGCAGGCCGGCCGGCACCACTACCGTGAAATCGCCCGCATCCTTGTGGGTCGCCGCCAGGATGGCGCGCACCACGTTGGCCGTCTCGATGGAATCCACCCCCGGACCCACTTTCATGTAAATGCCGTCGATCTCGTCCTTGAGGTAGCTGGTGTTGTCCTCAAAGCGGCGCATCACAGTGTTGAGCGGCGCGATGACCAGGTTATTCTTGTTCATCGCCTGCACACCTTCTACGTCCGTGTCGCTGGTCGCCTGCGGAGTCAGCACGCCGATCACCTGTAACCAGGTGTCGTTGACTTTGACGTATTTCCCGATCGCGCTGTCGTAACCCAGCAGATTGACCTTGGTGGTTTCGCCCAATACGCAAACCGGAGCCGATGCGATATTCTCGTCATCGGTGAAAAACCGGCCCTGCACCATCTTCAAACTGTTGATCTCCACAAAATTAGGCAGCACTCCAATCAACTGCGGCTGCTCCTGGCTGGTTTTCGGCAGCAGTTTTTGCGGCTTGAAGCGCTTGCGCGGGGTAATCGCCACCAGACCCGAGACGTTCTCGGAAATGGCTCGAAAGTCGCGGAACGAAAGACCCGGGGAAACCGCGCGCACGGTTTGCAGCTCGTTGCGATCCACTGACTCGCGGGCTTCCACGATGATGTTGTTGACGCCCAGTTGGTCGATGAAGCTCATCATCTCTTTCTGCGCGCCGGCAGTGATCGAAAGCATGGCCACCACCGCGCCCACGCCGAAGATCATCCCCAGCATGGTCAGCAAGCTGCGCAGTTTATGCGCAAAAAGGCTGGCCATCCCCATCAATAATTCAGGACCGATATTGGAAAGGCCCATGTCTATTTCCCCCCCCCCATGCCACCCATGGCATTGCCGCCCGGGGACTTCTTCTCGCCGTTCTTCTTCTTGTCGGCGGTCGGATCGGCCATGGCCACGATCTCGCCCGCCTGCACGCCGCTAGCAATGACCATCATGGATTCGCTCTGCTTGACCAGTTGCACCGGCCGCACATCGAACTTGCCGTTCTTCTGTTGTACATAAACTACATACTGGTCGTTCTTGCGGAACACCGCCTGCGCCGGAACGTGAATCACGTCGGGCAGCTTTTCCACCTGAATCTCCACATCGGCCAATAGCCCCGGCCGCAAAAGTACCTGAACCTGCGAGTCCTGCTCGGGAGGCAGGGGCAGTTTCGCGTTCTTACGGTCTTCGTCGCTAAAACCCCCGGTATTGGCGCCGCGCCGCATCATCGCCGCGAGCGGATCCATGACACCTGCCCCGATGTCGCCGCGGCCTTGTCCGCCGAAGCTCGTGCCACCGCGGCTCTGGCGCTCTCCGCCCATGCCACCAGCCGTATCGCCGGTACCGCGTCCCTGGCCCATGGTGATGCCCGCCTTCGTCATGAGGTCGGTCAATTCCTTTTGAAGTTTCTCGCGGTCTGCCGGAGAAGCCGCCTGCATCTTCTGGCGCAAATCTGTCATCTTCTTGCGGTCGTCCCCGGACAGGTTGGCAAAGCCGCCGCGTCCCTCCCGACCCTGCGCATCCGCCCCGCGGCCCTGCGCGTCCGTACCAGCCCCTCGGCCCTGCGCATCCGCACCTGCCGCCCGGCGGCCCTGTGCATCCGCGCCACCTTGCCCGCCAGCCTGTCTATCCGCGCCTGCCGCCCCGCGGCCCGTTGCACTCGCGCCACCCGCGCCGCCGCCATCCGGATTGCGCCGGCCACCGCCGGGCTGGCCGCGTCCGCCACTGTCGCCCTGCTCGTCCACCCCTGGCTGCACGGGCGGTGCGAACGGATTCACGCCGGCGTTAATGCCCTTCTTGGCGTTCGCCGCCGCCGTAGCCATAATACGCGCGATGTCCGCCGGCTTCATGCCCACGCCGGTCAAAAGTTGCGGCATGTCCACCGAAAAGATGACATCGAACTTCTTGGAGGGGTCGCCGCTGAATACGTCCGATGTAGCCGTGCCGCTCATGGCCTTGATCTTGCCGTTGAAGCGCTTGTCGGGGATGGCATCCAGTTGCAGAGTCGCCTCCTGCCCTTCCTTCAGATTGGCGCGATCCAGTTCGCCCACCTTGGCCCAGACTTCGACTTCCGATAGATCCAGAATGTCGGCCACGGGCATTCCGGGCTGCAAGGTGTCGCCCTCCCGAATGTCCGGCATTTGCGTGCCGAAGTTGAACATGCCGGCGCGGTTCTGCTTGACGGCCATCAGGCCGGTAATCGGCGCCAGGCTTTTGCACAACGCAATGCGCTGCAATTCACGCTGCACATCGATCAAGCTGCGGTTGCGATGCTCCTGCAGCACCGCCAATTGGGAATCGGCCTGTTCCTGGCGCGCCACCATATCCGCTTCCAGTTGCAGCAGCGCGCGCTTCTGCTGTTCCAGCGTGAGCACGTTCTTTTTGCCGTCGATCTCCGCAATGATCGGGTTCCGCTGCACGTCCAGTTCGGCGCGGCGCACGTTGTACCGCGTCTTTAGCAGTGTCACCGCATCCTGGCTCACCTGGATGGCCAGGTCGGCCTTGGCCCTCTTCAGCTGTTCGTCGTCCGATTGGACGCTCAGGCGCGCCTCTTCCAGTGCACTCTGGCGTTCGCTGTCGTCATATTCAACAAGCAGGTCTTTTTCCTTGGCCAGAGAGCCCACCGGCGCCAGATCGGTGACCTGCACGGTGCCGAAAAGGTTGGGCGCAATCACCGTCACGGTGCGTACCGCGCGCAGTTCACCGCGCGAATACGCGCGGATCAACACATCGCCGCGCTGCACTTTAGCGGTGGGTATCTGCTCTTGCCGTGCCGGCATTTGCTTGTAATAGTTGTAGCCGTACCAGCCGCCACCCGCTACGATTATCAATCCGAGAATACGAAAAATTGCCTTTTTCATGGAGAATCGAAATCCCGCCGGCGCGCCCACCCCGCGGCACGCACCCCGGCTCGTCTAGCTACAGTTTCTTCTTAGCCCGCTTGGCTGCGTCAGCTGGACTTTCCAGCGTCACGACGTCGCCTTCCTTCAAACCGCTGGTCACAATTACGTCATCGTCGTTCTGCTTGCCAACCTCGATCGGCCGGGTAACGAATCCCTTACCCACCTGCTGGTAAACCGCCGGCTTGCCGCCTTTGGAAAAACTGGCCCGAGCCGGAATCAGCAGCGAGTTCGCCTGGCGTTCGATGATGATCTCCGTGGAAGCGCTCATGCCCGGACGCAAGCGGGGGTCCAGATGGGCGATGGTGGCGCGCGCGGGGAACGTCTTCTCCGCCGTCGAACCACCCCTGAAAATCAGCGCCGCGATCGGGCTGATCCAATCCAGGGTGGCAGTGAATTCCTTATCCGGAATGGCATCCACGCGGATACGGACGTCCTGCCCCAGCTTCAGCTTGCCGCGGTCTACCTCTTCCAGTTTGAGGTCCACATACATCTCCGAAAGATCCGGAATCTCCGCGATCTCGGCGCCCGTCCAGGCATTGTCGCCCTCTTTAAACGGGGGCGTCGATTGGCCGAACGACCCCTGGGAACGGAAGTTTGGCAGCGTGTTGACAATGCCGTCGATGGGCGCGCGAAGCTGCATCATGCCCAGATAACCCTGCGCCGTTTTCAAGTCGCGGAGCGCCTTGTCCTTGCGCTGGCCGAGCCGGCTCAGGTCGGCGTTCTGTCCTACCTGGTGCGCATTGATCGAGGCCTTGACGGTTTGCAGCGAACCTTCGGAGACCCCAACCTGAATCCGGTTCTTCTCCCCTTCAATCGCCGAAAGCACCTCGGCCTTGCTGGCGTCGAGTTTAGCGCGCTCCAGATCGTACTCGCTGGACATCTTGCTCATCGCGTCGGCTTCGTCGTTGATCTTCTGCGTCGCCTTGGTCTGCACGATGTCGCCATCGGCTGCGCGCACGTTAGTGGTTCGGCTGATGACAAACTGGTCCTGCTGGGATCCGTCGAACTCCACCACCACGTCGCCCTTTTTCACCGGACGGCCCGCCAAAGCCAGCCGGACAATGCGCAGACCCGGTACCTGCGGCGCTTTCAAAATGAGCGAGCGCGTGCTCTTAATGTCGCCCCGCGTGCGCACGCTAATGATGAAATCGCCGCGCCGCACGCGGGCCACCGCCACTTCCACTTGCGTCGTTCCCGTGTATTTGTACGCCGCGACAAGGCCGCCGCCGCACAACCCGAGACCCAGTATCCAGGTGATGATCTTGACTCTGCGCGGGTTTGACTTGCCCAGCCGCTGGCTGGGCCGTTGATCCTTAGATGCCATGGTTTGCTTCCTGTGGTAAATGCGCGGCTACATCGGACGCTGCAGCGCGATTACATCCCCTTTTTGAACTCCGGAGCGGATCGAAACCATCGTGAAACTCGGCAGTCCGAGTTCCACCTTTTTCTTGATCCAGCCTTCCGAACCCTGCACGAACACGTAGGAGCCGCCTTCTTCCGTGAAAACCGCGGACAGTGGTGCGATCATGGTGCTCCGTTCGGAATTCAGAATGATTTCCGCGCTTCCCGTAAGATCCGGGATCACCCGCGAATCCATCTTCTCCAGCTTGATCCGGACGGGGATTTCGCCCACGTAGCGGGCTCGGAACGTACTCGCCTTGGCCAGAGCCCCGATACCCACCAGCGTACCCGGCAGTTCCACGTCGGAATACGCATCCATGTGGATGGTGGCTTTCATGCCCAAACGCAATTTCTCAGCATCCACCTGATTCACGGTGGCGTTGAGCACCATCGAAGATGGATCCACGATTTGCACGAACGGCTGGCCGGCCGCAACCTGGTCGCCTTCGCGGATCTGGCCGAACTCGCCGTTGCGCACAGTGCTCTGCATGACCACGATGCCGGCCATGGGCGCCTTCACCGACATCTTCTTCACGTTCGCTTCGGCGCGCGACATTTCGATTTTGGATTGGTCGCGATTTAACTCGTTCGAACGCACCTGGGCGCGCTGCGATTCATCCACCAGCGCCGCCTCCGCCACCAACTGCTTGTACTTGCTCTGCGCTTCCTCCACCGTCAGCTTGAATTTCTCGGCATCGATCGCCGAACGCACTTCTGCCGTCTTTAAATCGAGGATCGATTTGTCCCACTCGGCCTTAGCTGAGCGTACGGATTGATCGTGAGCTTCTTTCACCGCCGCCAGGTTGGCCAACATCTTCTTGACCATGTTCTCCTGCTGAATCGCGGAATCTCTGTAGTCGTCGAGGCGCTGCATCTGGTTCTGCGGATCGAACTCGGCCACCACGTCTCCAGCCTTCACGTGAACTCCGGGGCTGGCAAGCTTCATCAGGACCAAGCTGAAATCGCCCATCGGGCCGCCGCCACCACCGCCACCGCCACCGCCGCCGCCGCCACCGCCGTCGCCACCGCGGTTCATGCCGCTACGGCTACCCTGAATACGCGGCGCCATGAGGGCGGCAAAGTTCTGCGCGTTCACCGTCCCGTTGACCCGGACCGTGGCATGCAGGTCGCCCAACCCCACCACCCCGGTCGAAACCGAGATCAGCGAGCCCTTGGCAGCAACTTTGGCGTCGTTCTGGGTTTTGAAATAATATGCCGCCCCGACGCCCAGTATCACTACTGCGATAAGGATTCCCCACATCCCGGTCCGCCTTTTTGGCACGTGTATGTGCTTCGGCGGAACCGCCGATGGTCCTGGTTGCGGTTGTCCCTGAGGCCCCCCTGGAGCGGGCACACTACTCGGATTCGCTTGCATGTATTCCTTCCAAAGCTCTATTGGCTCGGCCGTACTCGCGTGGTTGCGTTCATCGAGAAGACGACTCCCGGCTCCGAAAGGTTATCCCCGGTAGCTCGAAAGTGTATTTTTTTGTGGCTCTTGAGAGCCGCCGGATGCCTCAGCTTGCCGTGCGCGCTTATGCATTTTCCGCCCCGTTATTGGCAGAGCGGACGTATCTATTTAAACATGAACCACTTACATTCGGCACCAGGCAACCCCACCGGATCAGAAGAGAACATCGAAATCTAATGTAAACCGGCGACCCCTGTGGCCAAAAAAGTAGCCAAATGCCGGGTCGGCCACATTGAAATGCACGGCTTCCGGATTGAAATGGTTGGTTAAATTAAACGCGCTTACGGACAGCCGCACTGCATACTGCGGATGCACCTGGAAGTCTTTGGAAAGCCGCGCATCCACCGAAAGAAACCGCGGGAATCTCCGCGTGTTGGGAATTCCCACATAATCCTGGCTGGCGTTGGTCGCAACATACGGAAAGCCGCTGCGGTATTCAATCACCGGGGCGATCCGGAATTTCAACGGCAACTGCATCAGCCCCCAGGTAAGGAACCGGTTAGGCAGGTCCGCCGGCGAATCGGCAAACTGATTCGGCCGCACGATCGGCACCGGAAATGTCCCCAGGAAGCTCCCGAAATCGTTCAGGTCTCCCCGCCCCTTGCTCCGTATGTAGGAAAACATCAACAGGCGCGTCTCCGAAATGCGGAAGCGCGCCGACACCTCAAACTGACGGTACCTCGCACCACCGGTTCCGGATAGCAAAAGGGCGCCCAGGTTGGTCTCCGGATCGGGCGCTACCGGATTTAAAATTACCAGGCTGTCCGACAGGCTCTGCATGAATCCGGTACGCAGCTTCAGGTAATGCCCGATGGGTTGCTCCACCTGCATGGTCCAGTTGACGCTCTGCGGCGAGAAGTTACCGTCGATGGGCTGCTGAAAAATGAACGGGTGCCTGACCTTCGTTTGCCCCAGGGTATTCAGGTAAAGGTATGGCCCCCCGGACACATTCCCGGCGGCATCGTACAGCGTAATCAACTGATCCGGAAATTTGTTGAACACGTAGACGTTCAGGGGCACGCGGTCGTAGAAGAAGCCGAAGCCCCCGCGCACGGTGGTCCCTTGGCCGGGTATAGGGTTCCACGCCAGTCCCGCCCGCGGGGCCACCCGAAACGCCCCCGAGACCTGCTGCGATTCAACGCGCGTCCCCAGATCCAGACTGAGCCGCGGAGCGACAATCCAATGGTCCTGCGCGAAGAAGTTCAGCTCGATATCGGAGATTTCGAACTGGCGCGTGCGGGGGAAGGCGATGCGCTGCGTCAGTTGCCCGGCAGTATTGAGAATATCTACAGGGTGCTGGGCGATCAGCCCGTCCTCTTCGCTCGATGCGGCATACAGCCCCATCTTGAAGTGGTGCGTCCCCAAACGGTTCAGCGGCGCAAAGCTAAACATGCTGAGCCCGGATTGGCGGACGGCGGAGCGCTGCTTCCGGGCAAAGTAGTTGCCCCGGTTCCCGCCGGGCGCGATCACCAGGTTCGCTGTGCCCCGTCCCCACACCCCGACGTCGAAGCTGGTCACCGAAAACGTGCTTTCAAGCAGCGACTGGCCGACCGTCATGCGATGCGCCACCGTCCCGGTGTAGTTGTGGGTGCTGGCGTCCGGCGTGGTCTCCTCCGGGTTGAAGTAATTCATGTTCACATGGCCCAGGCGCTGCGGCACAAGGTGGAAAGTGGCGGTGAGCAGTTGCTTGCTGGTGACCACCCAATCCAGTTGGGTGAAGGAATTCAGCCCTTCCTGCAGCTTCTGATTGCGCGGAAACGGCAGGGTATAGACCGCCGTCTTGCGGATTTCGTATTCGAAGCCCTCCGCCACGTACAGCTTGCCGGGCACAATGGGGCCTTCGAAATTGAGCCGCGGCGTGGCCGTCTTGAGGCCCCGCAAGTGGTAGCTGCGGATGCGAAACTCGGGGAACGGGTCGTTCAATTCCCACTTCCATTTGTCGCCGCCGCGCTTGGTCTCTACCGACACCAGTCCCGCCGTAAAGCGCCCGTACTCCGCCAGGAAAGCCGTCTGGTAGACATTGAGTGTCTGCACGCTATCCATCGGGACGGTTATGCCGAACTGCCCGGTGGCGGGGTCGGTGACGTCGGCCGAGTTCACGATGAGGGCGCTGCGATGCTCGGGGCTATCGGAAATGCGTAAGCCGCCGCCGGGTTCGCGCACCACTCCGGGGATCAGCGGCAGCGCGTCGGCAACGGTCGCCGGCCGATTCGGCATCTCTTTGGCGAGTTGGCCCGATACGGTGGCGGCCGGCGAAGATCCCTGTTCCACCGCGCTGCCCTCGCCCTTCACTTCGACCTGCGTTCGCTCCAAGGCCGGGACCAGCGTCAATTCGAGCGCCAGCGAAACACCCGGCGAGAGGTCGAGATCGCGCTCGATCGGCCCGAAGCCCAGGGCCGCAACCGATAGGTGGTACTTCGTAGGACGCAGTTCGAGGAACACCACTCGCCCGTTTTCATCGGTATCCAGAGCCATGAGTGCCGCGGAGACCGCTTGCAACTGGACGCGCACCGCGGGTACCGCCAGTTTACTCTGGTCGATCACCGAGACTTCGATCTTCAGGTCCGCCTGCGGCGGACCGGCCCACGCGGCCACTCCAAACAAAATTAGAGCCGTGAGGGATAATCCCCTGCTAGGTCTCACGTGTAATATCCCCGCTACCCGCATTTCTATTATCGGTGACGCTTGCGGAGACGATTCGCAAGAAACTGGTGGCGGCGCGCGGACTCGAACCGCGGACCTACGGATTATGAGACCGTCGCTCTAACCAACTGAGCTACGCCGCCACGTGGCAAGAACTCCAGTCTACCAAACTGCACTTAGCCAGCGCCAACCCTGCATTTTCCTGGGGGTTATTCAAACTCGTCTCGACGGGAAATTCCCCTCATTTGAATTGAATTGAATTGTGGAAATCCCCTGCGTTACGGGCATCCGGGTTTTCATCATACCGTAAACCCCTGTAGTGACGCGCCTGCGGAACACCTAAGCCTAATCCGGTCAACCAGCCACACGGATTCCTGCCGGAACGTTTCAAGTATTGTTAGTGTTGTCTTTTGCGACACTTTTGCCAACAACGGGACGACTTTTCAACCGTTATTTCCACAGATCTGAAGAAGCATGTCTAGCGAGCCCGCAGGCGGCGTTCCAACGATTCCGGAACCTCCGCCTCCACCACCACCCGATCCTCGTCGTAACGCGTGGACAGCACACGGCCGAACTCGTGGAGCATGGCCAGCGTGGCGCCATCGCCCGCGCTCAAATCTAGCGTGGTGCGCACCAGTGGATCCATCGGCAGCACGTCGTCAATCGCCGCGAGGAGCCCTTCCATTCCCGCGCCGGTGGCCGCCGAAATCGCCACCGCCCGAACCCCTGCGTGCCCGCCTGCCTCGCCCAGCAAGCGGCGTTGCAGGGTGCCGGCGTCGGCTTCGGCGGTATCCACGCGATCGATCTTGTTGAGCACCAGGATCCGTGGAATCTGCCCGGCCCCGATCTCGGCCAGCACTTTCAAAACGTGGGCGGTATGCTCCGCCGCCACCGGCGAGGATGCGTCCACCAAGTGGAGCACGATTGCCGCCTCGTTGACCTCTTCAAGCGTCGCGCGGAAAGCCTTCACCAGGGTGGTTGGCAGGTTACGGATGAAACCCACGGTGTCGGAGACCAGCACGCGGCGGCGCGAAGGCAGAATCAGCGGACGGACGGTGGGGTCCAGCGTGGCGAACATCTTGGCGTCCGCCAACACGCCGGCCTGGGTGAGACGGTTGAACAGGGTCGATTTTCCAGCATTCGTGTACCCGGCCATGGCCAGGGTGGCCAGTGGCACGGCAGTGCGCCGCCGCCGGTGCAACGCGCGGCCGGTACGCACGCCCTCCAGTTCCACTTTTACGGTCTTAATGCGCTTGGCAATGCGCCGCCGGTCTGTTTCCAACTGGGTTTCGCCCGGACCGCGGGTGCCTATGCCGCCGCCCTGCCGCATCATCTCCACGCCATGGCCCGACAGGCGTGGCAGCATGTAGTTGAGCTGCGCCAGTTCCACTTGGAGCCGCCCCTCTCGGGTGCGAGCCCGCGAGGCGAAGATGTCGAGAATCAGTTGCGTGCGGTCGATGACCTTGGTGGCCAGTGCCTTTTCGAGATTGCGCTGCTGCGTGGGAGTCAGATCCTGGTCGAAGATCACCACGCCGGCCTCGCCGCTCTTGACCGCCGCCGCCAGTTCGTCCACCTTGCCGCGCCCGATCAGAGTCGCCGCTTCGGGAGCCGCCCGGGTCTGCATGGCGCGCTCGATAATCACTGCCCCGGCGCTGCCGGCGAGTTCCGCCAGTTCGTCCATCGACTCCTCCGCACGAAGCGCGTTGGTGCGCCCCGCGCCGGAGCGCGTCTTCCAGTCCAGTCCCACCAGGATGGCCCGTTCGGGGGCCGCGTTACGCAGTGCCGTTTTCTATGCCTCCGTGGCGTCTGCTTGAAGTGGTGCGCCCGGAGCGCTGTCGGCCGTTGCGCTCTGCACCGCGGGCGGCGAACTGCTCACGTAGGAGTGCGACGCTTTCTGCGTGACCACAGTCGAAATGGCGTGCTTGAAAATCAGTTGCTCCTGATTGTTGGTTTCCAGCACCACCGAGTACTTATCGAAGCTCTTGATGCGGCCGGATAGCTTGACCCCGCTCATCAGGTAGATCGTTAGGACAACCTTGTCCTTCCTGGCATTGTTTAGAAAGCTATCTTGAATATTTTGCGCCGGTTTGTCCATTCCATCCCCCAAAAACCCTTACGGGCGAGCAAAACAGTTGTCGCGAACGGCAAAACAATTGTACAACGATTCACCGCCGGCAAGGAATATCCCCTCATCCCCCTCATCCCCAGTCCTGCCTCGCCCCGGGTGAGCCTGGCGTGCGCTCAAGGGGGCGTTACTCGTCGCCGTGCTCGTCGTGCGCCGCGACCGCGCCGGGGGAATCCAGCGCCATCGCGGTCAAATCCGCGCGTCCCAGCGGCACCGGCTTCGGCGGGTTCTTTACTCCGGCGGGAACCACCGCCTCCACCACGAAGGCCGTAGCCGCCGCGAGTTCCTGTTCGAGGTTGAACTCCGGTACGGATTTCAGGGCCGGCACGCGCGCAATTCCATCCTCGGAAATGACGCACTCCATGCCGTTCCGCAAGACGAAGCGAATCTTGCATTTTCTGCGGATCGCTAGTCGCCGCAAGTCCACCAGCGTCATCGGCCGGCTTCCTGAAATTCGTCGATCACTTCGCCGTCTGCAATCCGCGCGGCGATCTGCTCCTGGCACGTCACGCAGTAGCGCGCCCAGGGAACCGCGTCCAGCCGCTTCGCCGAGATCGGCGCCTCACACTCCGGACATACGCCAAACTGACCGATATCCATGCGGTGCAGGGCATCGGCAATCTCACGCAACAATTTCATGTCGATGGTGTTGCGATTCAGAAAAATCCACTCTTCATGGTGGTGCTGGCTCAGGTCGCCTTCGTCAGACGGGATATCCAAACGGGATACCACTTGCGCCGCTTTCTGCGCGGACATGCTGTGACGAACTTCCTCCGCTTTCTTCTCCAGAATCTTGCGGTAGGGGGATGTCTTGGGTTTCATATTCACTCTCTACAAAGTACGCAATGTCAAATTGGCCTAGATGGTTAAGACGCGGACTCACGCCCAAAAGTTGCAAAGATTGAGATGGGGGCTTTGCGAAGCGGATTGAAAAGTATAGCGGGACTAACGGCTTTATGTCAAATTAGTACCGCGGTTTACAAAATCTTACAAAGTGCTTCGTGACGCACGCGGACCCGGCGGGCGACCAGGGGCACCTCCGCCTGCCTGCCTATTTCGCCTTCTTGAACGCTTCGATCAGTTCCGGCACCACCTGGAACAGGTCGCCGACAATCCCATAGTCCGCAACTTCGAATATCGGAGCATTCGGATCTTTATTTATGGCTACGATGGTGCGCGACCCCTTCATCCCCACCAGATGCTGAATCGCACCGGAGATGCCGATCGCCATGTACATCTTGGGCCCCACGGTTTGTCCCGAACTGCCCACCTGGCGCTCCATCGGGAGCCAGCCGGCATCGCAAATGGGCCGCGACGCGGCCAGTTCCGCGCCCATCACGTTGGCCAGTTCCTGGATCAGCGCGATATTGTCCGCGTCCTTGATGCCGCGTCCCACCGCCACAATCAGTTCGGCCGCGCTCAAATCCACCACGCGCGCAGATTCCCGGAAGCGCTCCTGCGGCCTGGTGCGTACGTCGCCCGCCGCCATCGCCGGCGTGAATTTCTCCACCGCCGCCGAGCCTTCCATGAGTTGGTCCGCGCGGTACGCCCCGGCCTGTAGGGAAGCGAAGTGGGGCGCCGCGCCCGTGAACCGCACGTCGGAATTCACTTTGCCCTGGAACATCTGCCGCACCAGCACCAACGCGCCCCCATCCACGCGATGCGCCACCACGTCGCTCACCGCCACGGTACCAAGGGCCGTCGCCAGTTTGGGCAGAAAATCGCGGACCTGGTAGGTATGCGGTAGCAGCACATACTCCGGGTTCACCTGTGCCAGCAACTGGCGCAGCGCCAACGTGTAGCCATCCGGCGTGTACTCGTGCAGCAGGTCATGTTCCACCAGGTAGATCTTTTCGAGCTGCTTGCTCGCCAGTTCCCCCGCCAACGCCTCAATGCCCTGCCCCAGCACGGCCGCGCTGGCAGTGGTATTGAGTTCCCTGGCCAGTTGCTGGGCGGCGGCCAAGGTTTCAAACGACATGCGGTTCCACGCGCCGCCGTGCTGCTCCATCACCGTCAGGATGCTCATATGACGCGCGCCTCAAATCTCAGCTTTTCCACCAGTTTGGCTGCGGCTTCCTTGGGGTTGCCCTCGAAGAGTTGGGTATGTTTGGCTCGCTCCGGCAGGTATACGCGGTCCAATCGGATGCTGGCCGAGGGCTCGCCGCCCAGTTCCGCGGGCGTCAGGCGCTTGACTTCTTTCGTCTTGGCCTTCTTGATCCCCATCAGGGTGGCGTAGCGCAGCTTGCTGATGCCCGATTGAATGGTCAGCAGCGCGGGCAGCGGCATCTCCACGTGCTGGAACCACCCGTCCTCCAGTTCGCGCTTCACGCGGATTCCGCTATCGATCTTCTCCACCTCCATGATCAGGGTGGCGTGCGGCAGGCCGAGCAACTCCGCCAGAATCGGGCCGGTCTGCCCATAACCCAGATCGTCGCTTTGCAGGCCGGTCAGCACCAGGTCCGGAGCTTCGGCGCGGAGCGCCGCCGCCATCAATCGCGCCACTGCCAGGGGGTCGTAGGCGCCAGGGTCTTCGGCCTCGATATGAATCGCCCGGTCGGCTCCTTTTGCCAGCGCTTCCCGAATCGTCTGCCCGGCGCGCGCGGGTCCGAAACACAGCGCCACCACTTCCCCGCCGTGCTTCTCCTTCAGTTGGAGTCCCGCTTCCAGCGCGTATGCATCGGGCTCGTTGATCTCGTAGGTGAGATCGTCTTCCGCGATCCATCGGCCCGAGGAGGCGATCTTCAACTGCGAATCCCGAGCCGGAACCTGTTTGATCGCTACCAGAATTTTCATAGAATTACAGACATGCCCGCAAGCGGGCATGTCTGGCTGAATCTCTGCCCCACCATCTACCTATTCGGCGTATTTCTTGAAAATCAAGCAGGCGTTGGTCCCGCCAAAGCCGAAACTGTTCGACAGCGCATGGTCGATCTTCAGGGGCCGCGCCTGGTTGGGAATGTAATCCAGGTCGCAGTCCGGATCCGGACATTCGTGGTTGACCGTCGCCGGGGCTATCTGATCGCGGATAGCGAGCACCGTGATACCTGCCTCGATCCCACCCGCGCCGCCCAGCAGGTGCCCGGTCATCGACTTGGTGGAACTCACCGCCACCTTGTAAGCGTGGTCGCCGAATGCGCGTTTGATCGCCATGGTCTCCACCCGGTCGCCCACATCGGTGGACGTGCCGTGCGCGTTGATGTAATCGATCTGCTCGGGAACCAGTTTCGCGTCCTTCAGCGCGTTGCGCATCACGCGGAATGCACCGTCGCCGTCGGGCGGCGGCGCGGTCACGTGGAACGCATCCGCGCTCATCCCGTAACCCACCACTTCCGCCAGGATTCTGGCTCCGCGCCCTTTGGCGAATTCTAATTCCTCAAGTACCACAATCCCGGCGCCTTCGCCAACCACGAAGCCGTCGCGATCCTTGTCCCACGGGCGCGACGCCCGCAGGGGCTCGTCATTGCGCGTGGAAAGTGCCCGCATCGCCGCAAACCCCCCGATACCCATCGGCGTGACCGCCGCCTCCGTGCCGCCGCAGATCATCGCGATCGCGTCGCCGCGCTGGATCATGCGGAACGAATCGCCAATCGAGTGGGCGCTGGTGGTACACGCCGTCGCCGTCGCCGAATTCGGCCCCTTCGCCCCGCACTTGATCGAGACGTAGCCGGATGCCAGATTGATGATGGTCGCGGGAATGAAAAAGGGCGATATACGCCGCGGCCCGTGTTCCAGCAACGTCTGATGCTCGCGCTCGATCACTTCAAACCCGCCAATCCCGCTGCCGATGTAGACCCCTACTTCTTCAGCGATGTCCGGTGTCACCTTCAACCCGGAATCCTTCAGGGCGAACTCCGCCGCCGCGATGGCGAACTGGATGAAGCGCCCCATCTTCTTGATTTCTTTCTTTTCGATATAGTTACCCGGATCGAAACCTTTCACTTCTCCCGCAATCCTGCAGGAAAAAGCTGTGGCGTCAAACGCCGTAATCCCCGCGATGCCGCTCTCGGAAGCCAGGATGGCTTTCCAGGACACTTCGGTTCCAATCCCCAGCGGCGTCAGCAATCCGACGCCGGTCACTACGACTCTTCGTGACAAAACTCTTCTCCCCGGTCCGGCATGCGACTATTTCTTGGTCGTCTTGCCTTCAATGTATTCAACCGCGTCTTTGACCGTGGTAATCTTCTCGGCATCTTCATCCGGGATCTCAAGCTCGAAGGCTTCTTCAAACGCCATTACGAGTTCGACGATATCAAGCGAATCGGCGCCCAAGTCGTCCACGAAGGACGCGTTGCTATCCACCTGGCTCTCATCGACGCCCAGTTGCTCGACAATAATCTGCTTCACCTTTTGCTCAACTGCCATGATTCCTCCTGGGATTGTGTGAACGCGTTGATTTTAGCTGCCTTCGCGGAGTTTCCGCAAGTCGCCGCGTTGTGCCCAACCCCCCATTCTGCCATATCTTCGCAAATCCTGCCTGAGAGAAAGGCGGCCCGACGCGCGTGTGGGCCAGCTTCGCAAGCTGCGTGCCAGTTGAGTACCGGCGCAACTGGCGCGCTTGGCAACCCGCTGCAAGCTCACCCAAGCTGCCCCGCGAACCCACATTCACGCTGCGTTTCCCCAAAACGGATAAGCCCCGTGCCGGCGGAAAGCGGGCTGGAAACCAGGGCGGCGGATGACCAGGAACGTACGTCGAGACTCTCATCCACCAGCAAGCGAAGGCTCACGCGCGCTTCAAATCCACCACTCCTCCACATCAGTCTGGTGGCGCACGGTTTTCTCTCTATAGAAGCGCTGTAAGGCGGTCTTTACGTCGCGTGACACTTGGCGCCGGCCAGTACCTGCACCCCCGCTCCCGGGCACCGCACCAGCCATTCCGTAAGACATCGGGAAGGCGGCTCACACTGACGCGCGTCAGGTCGCGCTTACGCCACGCCGACCGCGCAGTATACTTCCAGCACCACGCGTTCCACCGCCTGGGCCACCACGTCCACCGGTCGCGTGCCATCCACGCTGCGCACCACCGAGGGGCCAAACCACTTTAGAATCGGTCCGGTCAGTTCGTCGTAGGCGCGCAATCGCCGGCGGACCACTTCTTCGCGGTCATCCTCGCGGGTGAGCAGGGCGGCGCCATCCTGGTCGCACACCCCGGCGACCCGCGGCGGTTGCAGGATCGCATTGTAAATGCGCTTGCACTCGGGACACTGGCGGCGCGCGGTCAGCCTCGTCACCAAAGCCTCATCTGGAACGTCCAGGTGAATCACCACCGGCATAGGCAAGCCGCGCTCGCGCAACAGGGCGGAAAAATGGATCGCCTGGGGCACCGTGCGCGGGTAGCCATCCAGCAGGAACCCTTCCTTACAATCCGGCCCCGCAATCCGGTTGGCGACGATTCCGTTGACCAGTTCATCGCTCACCAGCCCGCCACTAGCCAAAATGGTGCAAGCGGCCTTGCCCAGTTCCGTGCCGGCTTTGCACTCGGCGCGAAACATCTCCCCGGTCGAGATCGCGGGAATATGGAATCGCTCCGCCAGGTATTCAGCCTGCGTGCCTTTGCCACAACCCGGGGGCCCGAAAAGCAGAATAACCAACCTTCAACTATTTCATTTGCGTGGCGATTGCGCAATCAGGCGGGGACCGCGAATCCACAGGGACGCTTTGGACTACCATGAAAGCCTGATGAAGAGCCGTCGGATCGTTCTCGCCTCCCGGCCATCCGGTGAGCCGGTGGAAGCCAATTTCCGTATCGAAGACGAAGTACTCGGGATTCCCGCTGAGGGCCAGTTGCTGTTGA
>JANYAH010000329.1 GCA_025361425.1 Candidatus Solibacter sp.
CCAACCGCCGCCGCAGGCGTTCCGCGAGAGCGTGAAGGTCGGGGAACAAAATTTGTACCAGCGGGCAAAGGAAGTCGTCGGCGAACGCGACCCGCGCGAGCACGAGTTCTCGATTCAGATGCGGGCCATGGACGCGGACAAGACTGGCGTCGGCCTGGGCCTCCCTGTGCTGGTTGCTCTATGCGGCTCGCTCCTCGGTAAGAACACGCGCGGCGGGACGATCATCGTGGGCAGCCTGAACCTGGGCGGTTCTATCGACATGATCCCGAACGCCATTCGCATCGCGGAACTCGCAATCGACAAGCAGGCGCAGACGCTGCTGATGCCCGTCTCCGCCCGCCGGCAGTTAAACGATCTGCCGGACGACCTCTGGACCCGCATCAGCATCGAGTTCTACAAAGACGGCGCCGATGCAGTGTTCAAAGCGTTGGTGGAGTGAGTGAGGCGGAAGGCTCGATGCGCAGGACCAACTACAAACATTGAAAATCACGATCGGAATGGGTTACCGCCCAGGAGAGTTGCTTGCAGAGGAGTGCCCGCGTCACCGCGCCACACAATATTTTGCCGTTGGTAGCGAAGAACAGGAGAGCGCCGAATATGGCTGAGGCTCAGAAGCTTTCTCCAGAGCTCGTATCTCTGGTTCACCACATCGAGCTAAACAAGGCTGGGTGGTGGGAAATGGCGGTACAGCGGCTCGTGCTGACCGCGTTTTGGATCAAACGGGGCATGATCGCCCTCAATCCTGATGAGGTCAAGGCGACGCTTGCCACCGAATTCCGCATCACCTTGGAAGCGTCCCTGATTGGGAAACACTTGCAGGATCTTCTCACGAGCGGACAACTCCTCTACTTGCCCGATGGACGCTACAAGCTCGGTGAGCAGACGATCCGAGATTGCGAGCGGGACTTGACGGAAGCGGTCGACCTCGAGGTCACGGTTCGGCGCCGCTTCCAGACGCTCCTGGCAGAAGGTTGCCCTGCCGTGGATGCCGAACGCGCGTGGAGTGCGTTTTCCGAAAAGTTCCTGCTGCCGACCGTCAGCGAGCTGGGTGCTAACACCTACCGCCTGATCACGGGCTCCGGAGTCGAAATCGACCTGCCCCAGCTCAAACCGTTCACCGATTGCTTCCCGTCGGCTGAAACCGTCGGCTTGCACACCTTCGTGCGGGCCTTCCTTGATCCGACCGATCCTTCCGTGCGTCGGTATGTGCTGAGAACGATGAACGCGTACTTCGTGGTTCGCGCGAGTGGACTTAATGAACACACGGTTCAGCGGCTGGCGAAATCCGCCGCGCAGCAGCCTGCCACGGTACTCTTCTTCGATACAAATGTCCTGTTCTCCTTGCTGGGCTTGCATCAAAACCCTGCTGACGAAGGATCGTTGGCTCTGATGAGTCTTGTTCAGAAGCTTTCGAGCAGTGTTCCGATCAAGCTTCGTGTTCTGATTCCCACCTTGGACGAGATGAAGCGAGCGATCAACGCCAGCCAGGAGGCCGTGATCAACATGCGGATCTCTCCGCGACTCCTCAACACGGCGGCCACTATCGGAATCAGCGGTATAACAGAGAAGTTCCTTCGCCTCTCGGCCGAACGTGGCACGACGGTGTCGCCAGCAGATTACTTCGAGCCGTATCTAAAGAACCTCCTCACAATACTGCGCGGCAATGGCGTGGAACTCTTCAGTCAGGACCTTGGCGCTTATAAGACCAATCAGGCCGTAATAGATGATCTCCTCGAACAGCAGGAATTCGAGAAACAGCGATATGGAGAGAGAGCGAAGAACTACGAGCGCCTCGAACATGATATGGTGCTCTGGCACTTCGTCAAAGACAAGCGGCCGCCGCGCCCGGAGTCGCCAATCGACGCGGAGTACTGGATCGTTACGGCCGATTACCGATTCTTGGGGTTTGACGCCCACAGGCAGAAGAGGACGGGGACCGAGGTGCCAATTTGCCTGCACCCCACTACCCTTACGCAACTGCTCCAATTCTGGGTTCCTCAGACGCCCGAATTTGAGCAGGCGCTGCTCAGCACGATGCGCCTCCCAACTGTTCTCTCGCTGATGGACAGTGACGCCGAGCGAGTTTCCCTCAAAATCCTGAACGCCCTGAGCACCTTCGAAAACATCGGCAACCTCCCGCCCGAAACCACGACGCGCATACTGTTGAATGACGCACTTCGCCAGAAGCTTAGGGTCGAGGATGACATCGCGCGGCAGGTCGAACTGGTCCGAGAAGCACTTATTGAGGAGAACAAGAAAGCCGAGCAGCGCTTAGGCGAAGAGAAGCTCCGCGCGTCGCAGTTTCAGCAGGACGGCGAGAAGTTGCAGGTACAGCTTTCATCCGCCGCCTCCGAGATGCAAGGGCTGCGTACCGAACTCGAACGCCAACGCGCCGAAGCGGTCGAGAGCAAGTCGGCTGCACAGAAGACGGAAGAGAAACTGGCGGGATACATATCGGAGCGCGAGCGCCGGGCAGCGCGCCAGAAGTTTGTTGTCAAGTGGTTGGGGATCTTGGCCGTCGCGTTTACGGCCGTTCTTATCGCTCTACTCCGTCCTGGTGCGAGTCCGCAGACGGTGGTCATGGGTTCGGCTGCCCTCGCGCTGGCCTGGCTGTGGTTCGCTGATCATGCGGGCCGGCGCCTCGCGCCTGTAAAGGAATGGCCAACGTTCGTGGCATTCGGCCAATTTCGGGTCTGGGTTTACGGCACTCTCCTCGCTGGCGTACTTGCGTGCGCAGCGTGGGACGGAGCGAAATATCTGTGGTCCGCAAGCCCAGCAAATCCACAGTCGAACGAGGTTCAGTCCAAACCTCAAAAGTGATGCGGTGTTTGGCGCCCTGCTGCCTTCATCGCCGAGAATTCACTGGCTTACACGGCTGGTCCAGGCCCAAACAGAGCAGAGGTCAAGGGTTCGAGCCACCGGCGATCCGCATTCGCTCCATATGAGTCCCAAGTTTGGAGCGCAGCTTTGATGCGGGCTGTCTCGCCGTCTCCAAATTCGAATTCCTTCGCCGGTAAGGAACGCGCCGGGTCCCATGCAGTGCGCGGCTGTCCGTCCATTATTTCACGCTTAACGCCAATGGCATTTTCTTCGTCGGCGTTCAGGGCGATCTTGTCCTGTACCGCCCAGATCGAGCGAATGGCGCCCACGTCTGCCCGCTGGGCGCCCAGCAGCGCGTGCAGGTTCAGACGCTGGGTGTGGTCCAGTGTGAGTTTCATCGGTTTGTCCTTTCAGGGATTACGGATTGGAATACAACAGGATGTAGCCCGCCGTGGCTCCGGCCGGCGTTTTGACTTTCAGCATGCCAGACCAGCCGCTCGGGTTGGTCGCGCCCATCAGTTCCGCCAGGCGGTAGCCGTTGCCAACGCCGCCTGCGATGATGAGTTCGCCGGTGCAGGTGACCTCGATCAGCCTGTGGTCCGCAAGGTTCGAGCCGGGACCGTAGACCCGAAGCGGCGACTCCGCGTTGTCCTTCGCGGAGATGACGACCGCACCGCAGGCGATTCCGGCAGCAGCGGTCCCGGTCTGGGACGCCCAGGTCCGGGCATAGCCACTCTTCGGATCGTTGCCCTGCTGCAAGCACGCGCCCCACAGATAGATGGCGCCGCTCGTCCAGTTATCGCCATTCCCGGCGAACTGCCGCGCGACGATCCAGAGGCCGGTCTGGCCCCCGGCCAGCGTGCCGGTGATCTTGACCCGCTGCCACGCCGTCGTGAGGGTGATGCTTGTCGGGCTCGCGAGGTAGCCAGCATAGGCGTTGTCAACGATGGCGATGGAAACCTGCTTCGTTCCGGATGCGACCTTGACCCAGACGTAGAAAGTGTACTGGCCTCCGGACGCGAGGCCAGCCACCTGCTGCTGGATGATCGGCGTCGCGGTCACCCTCCCAAGCGTGAATGCGTGATACTCTGCCGGAATGCACGGTCGCAGAGTATTCCTCCAATCCGCCGCAGCCGCGGCTTTCGTGAATCTGAATCCCGCCGCGATGGGGGCCAACGAGAAGGTCACGCTGGCGCTGATTGGCGGGCGCAATCAGGGCAATGGCGACGCGCTGCGGGCAATTCGCGCAGGCGCGCGTTTCAAGACCTTCTGCGATCTCGACCCCAAGGTGTTGGAGAAGACCGGGGCCGATATTGCCAAGGCGCAAGGCGGCAAACCGGGGTTCGAAGACGATTTCCGGCGCGTGCTGGACGATAAGGAAATCGACGCGGTGATGATTGCTACCCCCGATCACTGGCACGCGCGCATGGCGATTCTGGCTTGCCAGGCGGGGAAGGACGTCTATGTCGAGAAGCCGCTCTGCCAGACGATTCACGAGGGGCAAGCCATCCGAGATGCGGCGCGCAAGCACAACCGGGTGGTTCAGGTAGGCACGCAGCGCCGCAGCATGGACCACTTCAAGAGCGCGGCGGAATTCGTGGCGTCCGGCAATATCGGCAAAGTCCCGCTGATCAAGGCGTGGATCAACCAGATCCGCATCGACATCGGCAAACCGGCGGATGGCGCGACGCCCATGGGCGTGAATTACGACCGCTGGCTTGGTCCCGCGCCCAACCGTCCGTTCAATGAGAATCGCTTCCACTACACGTGGCGGTTCTTCTGGGATTACGGCAACAGCGAGATTGGCAACCAGGGCATTCACGTGCTCGATGCGGCGATTTGGGCGATTCAACTGATGCGCGGATTCGAAGGGTCCAAGTGCCTGCCGAAGCGCATCTCCGCGACCGGGGGCATCTACTGGCTCAACGACGCCAAAGAGGTGCCGGATACGCAGGTAGTGAGCTACGACTACGGCGACCTGATGCTCAACTTCGAGCTGCGCAGCTTCGCTACCGATTATCTAATGCCGCATGCGGCGCCGCGGATCGGGCCGAAGAGCGCGGGTGGTCCGGCCGATTTCGTGACGGCGTATTACGGGACGGAAGCCACGGTGCTGGCGCTCAACGACCGGTGGGAGGTCCACTGGAAAGACGGTAAGGTTGAACAGACGAAAGCGGGGGGCGGGTCGCACGAGGCCAATTTCCTGGAAGCGGTGAAGAGCCGGAAGCGGCCGAACGCGGACGTGGAAATCGGCAGGTTGAGCACCATGCTCTGTCACCTGGGCAACGTATCGTACAAACTGGGACGCGACGTGCGCTTCGACCCGAAGACGGAGAAGTTCGGCGACGCGGAAGCCAACAAGCTGTTGCGCAAGGAGTATCGCGCGGGGTACGAACTACCGAAAGTGTAGAGTGTTCAGGGGGCGCGCGCGGCTCTGGGCGGAGCCGCGCGCGTAAGCAAGCGGTTTCCGGATACGTTAGCTACTTCGACACCGTCAACCCGTCCACCTGAACCTCCAGGACATGATTGACGCGGATGCCGTAGATGCCGTCGGTCTTCACCGCGGCCGCGCTCTTCGGTTCCTCGTGAACTACTACGCCGTTGACCACGAAGGCGACCTTTTCAGCGCCGACGCGGACTTCGAGGGCATTGGTAGATTTTCCGTCGGCGTCCGGTTTCCTGACCGCGTCGTTGGGCGTCTTCGGCGATACGTTGCTGGTGGCGTCGCCGTCGCGGCGTTTGATCAGCCACGTTCCGTTCTGCGCGACCACAAAGTACAGGTAGCTCTGCTGCGCGCCTTCGAGAGCGCCACCGCCCAACACCAGACCGTAATAGTTGGCGTGGCTGCTCGGCTTCATCAGCGTAAACGT
This sequence comes from Candidatus Solibacter sp., assembly GCA_025361425.1. Classification (GTDB taxonomy): domain Bacteria; phylum Acidobacteriota; class Terriglobia; order Bryobacterales; family Bryobacteraceae; genus Solibacter. The sequence goes on from JANYAH010000329.1 coordinate 5,691, forward strand.
GCCCTTCAGTGTATAAGTGCCCGCCGCGGTATTGGCTGGATTCCAGTACACCGCAGCTTGGGGATTCGTCGCGTGGAAACCCGACCCCATGGTTACGAATTTGATCTCACCGGGGGCGTCAGGGTCCGACGCTGCCGTGCTGCGATCGACGCGCATCTTCCAGCCCTTCGGCGTTTGGGCGACAAGCGGAGCAAACGCAACTAGCGCGAGCACCGCCACATGAATTTGACGCTTCATATCGTGTTCCTCCTTCAATGCCTCGGTTGAGGCGGGCTGGGCGGCAAAAACGTGTTCGCCTCCCTGACCGACTTCATTATATGTCCGAGCGCTTCAGTCCAGGGTTGCCGGGAGTGAGCGTGAGCCAATTGGGTGTGCCATCGCGATATCATGCAAGGCATGACTCGCAGGCTGATTTTTCTGGTTACCTTTTGTACGGTGCTCGGGGCACAGACACCCGATGCGAAGCCGGTGCGCCTCGCCATTGCTGGCCTGGTACACGGGCATGTCTCCGGATTTCTGAGAAGCGCCCAGTTGCGGAAGGACGTGGAAATTGTCGGCGTCTTCGATCCCGATGCCAGGTTGACGGCCAGCTACGCGAAGGCCAACGGGTTCGCGCCGGAGATTCTTTTTCAGAACCTGGAGACCATGCTGGACCGCGTGCATCCCGAGGCGGTGGCCACTTTCACCAACACGAGCGAACACGCCATGGTGGTGGAGGCGTGCGCCGCGCGCAAAATCGCCGTGATGATGGAGAAGCCGCTGGCCGTCAACACCACGCAGGCGCGCGCCATTCAGAAGGCCGCGGCCGCCAGCGGCATCGCGGTGATGGTGAATTACGAAACCACCTGGTACAAGAGCCACGGCGAGATATGGAAACTGATCAAGCAGCAGAACGCCGCGGGCGAGATTCGTAAAATGGTGGCGATGGACGGTCACCAGGGCCCGAAGGAAATCAACGTCCAGCCGGAATTTCTCTCTTGGCTGACGGACCCGGTGAAGAACGGCGGCGGGGCGCTGTTCGATTTCGGTTGTTACGGCGCCAACCTGATGACGTGGATGATGGGCAACCAGCGCCCGGTTGCGGTGACCGCCATCGCGCAGACCAACAAACCGGGCATCTACGCGAAGGTGGATGACGAGGCGACCATCCTGCTGCAATACCCGAAGGCGCAGGGCGTGATCCAGGCGTCCTGGAACTGGCCGTTTAGCCGGAAAGATTTCGAAGTCTACGGAGAGAAGGGGTATGCCATCGCCACCGGCGGGGAGGGGTTGCGCGTCCGCTTGCCCGGGCAGCGCGCCGAGGAGACGCGCAAGCCGGGCGAGTTGCCGGCGGCGGAGAGCGATTCCATCAGTTACCTGACCGGCATGGCGCGCGGAAAGTTCAAGCCTTCGGGGCTGAACTCGCTAGAGAACAACGTGATTGTGGTGGAGATTCTCCAGGCGGCGCGCGACTCGGCGCGCACGGGAAGAAAAGTCAGCCTTGCGGTGCAGTAGGGTTGCCGTAGAATACCTACGGTTGCACGACATCCCGGTATATATGCGTTTGAAAGGCGTGGCGCCGCCTACCAATGTTAACGGAAGTTTTCCACCAAGATCAGGTTGGTCTGGCTCTGATCCACGCGCGCGTAGAGAATGTACTTGCCGTCGGGGGACACCGAAAACCCGCCACCGTTGCCCTGATCGGCGTTGCGCATGCGGAATAAGATGGAACTCTTTCTGGTGGCGAAATCGTAGAAGGAGACCACCATGGAACGCGCACTGCGCTCGAATTCGGTGTAGTAGACGCCCTTCTTCGTGGGCTGCATGTTGATGGACCCCCACACATCGTGCTCCGGAACGAAGGCCTCCTCTTCGTCGCCGCCCGCGACGGGAATGCGCCAGATGCCGCGGTGGGAACGGAAGTAGATGTACTTGCCGTCGGCCGATTCGATGGGCTGGCCGGAGCCATTTTGCGGGGCGATGGCTTGCGGATTGCCGCCGGTAGCCGTCGCCTTCCAAATCTGCCCTCGCGATTGGAAGTAGATCCACTTGCCATCGCGTGAAAAAGACGCGCTGGAGGCATGGAGCAGGACGCGCGCCGGTTTGTTCCCGGGCGCGGCCGGCACGGTGAAGACCTCCTGCCCGTGATCGCGGGACGCGTCGAAGATCAGCGTCTTGGCGTCAGGCGACCAGCGCAGGCGGCCGATACGGGGTCCCTTGAGCTGCGTGATCCGCAGGCGATTGCGACCGTCGGCATCGCTGACGAAGATTTCGTCGCTGCCGCTTTGATCGCCAACGTTGGCGATCTTCGTGCCGTCGGGCGACCACACGGGATTGACCTCGCGGCCGGTGGAGCGAATCAGAGGACGCTCGTCTACGGCATCGCCCGCCGCCAGCGTGGCGCGCCAGATGGCGGACACGGTGGGGCTATCCGTGTAAGCCAGGCGATTGCGTCCGATGGCCGGGTAGTAAGCCTGTTGGCCCGAGATGACGAGATCGCGCGGACTGCCGCCGTAGGCGGGCACGCGCCAGAGCCGCCAGCCGCCGACGCGATGGCCGGAGTAGAGCAGATCCTGGCCGTCGCGCGTCCAGGCGATGCCGCGGATGCCGCGATCGTCGAAGGTGAGGCGGCGCAGACCTCCGCCGGTGGCGTCGCAAAGATAAATATCGGCGCCCTCGTTCTGCGTATGCCGCACGAACGCGATGCTGCTGCCGCTGGGCGAGACGGCCGGGGTGGAATCGCCTTCGCCGCCTTCGGGTGGGTTGGTGATGCGCCGTAGCTTGCCGGAATCGAGGCCCGAATCCAGCGCGACCACGGCGAGGCCGGGCAACTGCTTCTCCGCGCTCTGCACCACGACCAGCGATTTGCCATCGGCATTCCAGGAGACGGCGGGCAGGGGCTGTGCCAAATCGGCGGCCGGCCCGAGTTCGGCGAGTTTACGCTCGGTTCCGCCGTCGGCCGGGATCACGATGCACTGGGTGCGCCCGTCTTCGAGGCGCAGGAACGCCAGGGTGCCGCCATCGGGCGACCACACCGGCGCCACGTCGTTGCCTTCTCCTTCGGTCAACTGCCGCGGTTTACCCGACGGTAACTCGCGCACAAAGACGTGGAAGGCGCTGACTTGGGCACTATCGCGCGTGCTGTAAGCGATGCGCTTGCCATCGGGCGAAATTGCAGGGTATGCCTCGGATTCCTCGCCGGCGGAAAGCTGCACGCGCTTTTGCGCCACCTGCGGCCCGGTGGCCAGGCGCCCCATCAGGGTCACCAAACCCCCCACCGAACATAAAACCAGCGCCAACAGTACCGCGGGACGGCGGAAGAACTTGCCAGATGCCATAATCTTGTCCGCTATTATCGCAGGATGCGGTTCAGCCAATTCTCCCATATGGGGCCGCCGCGGGACGGGAAACGGTGCCCGCCTTGGAGCAACTGGAACTCCACGTCCTCACAACGAAGACGCAAACGGCGCGCGTATTGTTCCGTTTGTTCGGCCGGGTAAAACTCGTCCTGGGCGCGCGCGATGTGCAGCAACGCGGGCTGGATGCGGCCGGGGCGCGCGTCGTCCCAATCGCCCGGAAGGCCGCCGCAGATGCCGGCCACGCCGCGGACGGAACCTGGGTGCGCCTCGGCAAAGCGATAGTTGAGGGAGACGGGCTGGGAAAAACCAAGCAGCACGCGCCGCTCCGGGGGAATTGCCAGCTCGCTTCCGGCTTCTTGCAGAACGTGGCGCACCATCTCATGGTGCAGGCGGATGGATTCGGCGGCGCGCCGGTTGGTGACCCAGCCGTACCCCACCTGATCCGGGCCCTTAGCCAGATAGAAACCGTATGGCCCCTCGATGGCGGCGATGGCCTGGAGAGGGCCCACCACGTGGCTGGTGAGGCGGAGCATGTCCTCGGGATTTCCACTGAAGCCGTGGAGCGCGACCACCAGCACGGTCCGCGCGTCGATATTCTCCGGCGCCCGCAACAGGTAGCGGCAGCCTAACCGCGCCGAAAAGGTGCGTTCCCTCATGAGGGCGCTACCCGAGCCCGACGCGATGCAACTTCATCAAGTTGGTAGTGCCCGGGCGTCCCACGGGCTGACCGGCCACGAACACGACCAGCTCGCCCTTTTGCAGATAGCCGCCTTCGATCAAGACGCGGTCCATCTGGTTGAGCATTTCGTCCGTGCTGGAAACATCGGGCGCCAGCAACGGCGTAACTCCGTAGCTGACGGAAAGCTGGCGCGCGGTGATGTCGTGCGGCGTGATGGCGAACACGCCGACCGGCGGCCGGTAACGCGAAATCAGGCGGGCGCTGGAGCCGCGCGAGGTAAACACCACGATGGCCTTGGCGCCGGAATCGCGCGCCGCATGGTGGGCGGCATCGGCCAGGATCTCCGCGCTCTGCGGTTCGGGCTGATGCGGCGGATCCTGATATCCCTTCTTGCGAATGGAATCCTCGCTTTCGGCCGCGATCCGCGCCATGAAGCGCACGGCCTCCACGGGATACTTGCCCACCGAGGTTTCGGCCGAGAGCATCACGGCGTCGGTGCCGTCGTAGATGGCGTTGGCGACGTCGCTGACCTCGGCGCGCGTGGGCGTGGCGTTGGCGATCATGGATTCCAGCATCTGGGTGGCGGTGATCACGAATCTGCCCTTGCGCCGCGCGCGCCGGATGATCGACTTCTGAATGCGCGGCACGCGCTCCAGAGAAATCTCCACGCCGAGATCGCCGCGCGCCACCATGACGCCATCGGTGACGTCGAGAATAGTTTCGATATTCTCCCAGGCCTCGGGTTTCTCGATCTTGGCCACGATGGTGATGGGCCGGCCGCCCAAGCGGTCGCGCAACTGGCGCACATCGTCGGCCGTGCGCACGAAGGAGAGGGCGACCATGTCGACGCCCGCGGTAAGTCCGAAGTGCAGGTCGGCCAGATCTTTCTCGGTGAGCGAAGGAATGCTCACCTGCACGCCGGGCAGGTTGATACCTTTGTGGTCGCCGATGGGGCCGCCGCTGACCACGCGGGTGCGCACGCTGGTGCCGTCACTGTTCAGGGCCACCAGTTCGATGGAGCCATCGGCCAGCAGAATGCGGTCGCCGGGCTGCACGTCGTGGGCGAATCGCGAGTAGCCGGTGGAGGCGCGCTCCGCGGTGCCCATCACCGGTTCGGTGGTGATGGTGAAGGTGGCGCCGGTCTCGAGCGTGGCGTGGCCCTCTTCGAAGCGCCCCAGGCGAATCTTGGGGCCCTGCAAATCGAGCAGAATACCGGCATGCACGCGCGCTTCATGCGCGGCTTGGCGGACTGCGTCGATGCGCGCCGCATGATCGTCCTGCGCGCCGTGGGAGGCGTTGAGACGGAATACATCGACGCCGGCGGCAAACAGTTGGCGTAAAATCCCGGGTGGGTCGGTGGCCGGTCCGAGAGTGGCTACAATTTTTGTATTGGGCATCCGTTAGAACTATTTTGCCAGACGGGGCGGAATAAGTCGCGGGCGGCAACTGCATGGGCACACCAGCAACGGCTCCATTTATTGTGGGGCGGCCCCCTTGTCCGCGGCCGACGCCTCCGTTGGCCTGCTCGCGCGTTGCAAGTGACCGTGATTATCTACTTGACAACAATTGAAAAAAGGGCTTACTACATATAGAGATCGAGGAACATGGACCTAATAGACGTTGCCAGGCAGTTCGGCACCCCGGAAAGCCCGCAACGATTTCCTTGAATCGATGCGCTGGCCGGACGGCGTTGAGTGCGTCCACTGCGATAGCAAGCGCGTCACGAAGTACGTAAAGAAGGCCAGCACGCGCCACCGTCTCAGCGCCAAGACTGGACAGATGGAAACCAAAGCGTTTCCGGCCCGAATCCTGTACATCTGCCTTGAGTGCAAAAAACAGTTCTCCGTTACCGAAGGGACCATCTTCAACGACACGCACCTGTCATTGGACAAGTGGTACATGGCCACGGCCCTCATGGTGAACGCGAAAAAAGGTTTCAGTGCCAAGCAGCTACAACGCGACCTGGGCACCGCCTACAAGACGGCATGGTACCTAGGACACCGCATCCGCAAGGCGATGGGGTTGATCGAACTGGCAGAGGCCGAGCCGCTCACGGGCACTATCGAAGCCGGTGAGACGTATATGGGGTCGAAGAAATACGACGCGCGCCGCAAGCGGGCGCGATGGGATAAGGAACCTGTGTTCGGCGTTGTCGAGCGCGGTGGGAAAGCGCGGACGTACCACGTGCCGAAGGTCACTCTGGCGGGCGTAGTTGAGAAGATCAAGGGCAACGTCTCGATCAACGCCACTGCGATCTACACGGATGAAAGCGCCTTCTACGGCACCGTCGCAGGGACCGTTAAAAACCACAACCACAAGACGGTAAATCACAAGGCGAAAGGATGGGTGCGCGGTGACGTTCACACCGAGACGATTGACGGCTACTGGGGCCTGCTGAAGCGCGGCGTGATAGGGAGTTTTCACCAAATCAGCATCAAGCACCTGAACCGCTACTTGAGCGAATTCCAGTTCCAGTGGAATCACCGCAATGCGCAGGATATATTCGTGCTGGTGATGGCCGCGCTGGCGATAGGGTCCGCGATGCCGTACAAGGCGCTAATCGCAGTGGCAGAAGAGGATCGCGGGCCGAAAGCGAACTCGGACGGGGAAGCGTTCTAGGCTTCCCCTTTTTTGAGCGCCCTGCGCCTCTTTTGCACGATGTTTCTTATTGAGGGCTGTTTCGGCAGGCTCTCCGGCTTCACGCCATTTTCGCGAACCATCACCTGTCTGATTTCATTCCCTACTGCTCGATGCGTTTCGATGGCCCGCCCCTCACCCTTTACGCCTTGACTGAGGCGCTGTTCCGTGACGGTCGCCTTGAAGTCATGGGCGGACAACTCTAGGCGGCTTACATTGTCGAGCAGGTCCTCACTCTTCATGAGTCCCTTTTTCGCCTTAACATCCGGCAATCCCAGCCCACCATAAAGACCACGGAAACCCGCATCTTGAAAAAGACCGAATCGGGTGACGCCAGCTTCTTTCGCCGCTCCTGCTAAGCGATGATTGTTGTGCATCACGCGTAGCCGAAGCTGAACGCGCTTTTCTTCTTCACTGAGCTGCTCCATCTCCTTTTGGAGCACCTCTTGGAGTCGTGTTTGGACTGCGAAGTAGATCATCGCAAGCCCGACCTCAGGCTTACTGGAGTCGGCGTTCATTGCGACGAGGTAGCATGCGAGACGGGTTAAATACCAATCAGCGCGGTCGCGCTGGGCTCCACTTCCGATGAGAACCATCTTTGCCGTTCGGGAAAAATGGTCGAGGGAATCGTAACCCCCATTGGTTGCCGCTTCCTTAGCTTTCTCTACCACGCCTTCGAATTTGTCCCATGCGGCATAGGAAAGCATAGTCATGAGATCCCGCCCCATCCAGTAGTCTACGCCGCGCTTCGTCACTCTCTTCTTCTCGTCAAGAGCTTTTGAGAATCCCAGGTAATCCATTTCCACTATGTACCTCCATCGCGTAAATTATACCACCCAAAGGCGATAAAACGAATCACTCATTTCCCTCTTGCCTTCCATGGGCCTAATGGGATACGCTTAGGAAATGGTTTTTCGGGACGAACTTCAAAAACGCTTGGAAAAGAAGCGCAATGAGATCAACACTCTTGCGGGAAAGCTTAAAGAGGCTCAGATCTACGCCCAAGCTCTTGAGGATACCCTAAAGCTTTTGCCCAAAGAAGATGGAGCGAGTGAAGTCCCAGATGAGACCACGCTCCGCGAGGGATCCACCATATCGCGAGCGAAGGAGGTCCTTCAAAAGGAGGGCCGACCGATGCACATTTCCGAGTTGCTCATGGGACTAGGTAAGCCCGCAGACAAAGAGCATCGAGCGGCGCTGGCTGGTTCACTTGGAGCGTACGTTCGTCGAGGTGATATCTTCACGCGGCCTCGACCGAACACTTTTGGCTTAGTAGGAATGAAGGTGACCAGTGCGCAGGCCGACGCTCCTCCCTTGACTACATTTCAAACCGATCAACCCCCGCAGGAAGACGCCACGGAAGAGCCGGATTTTCCACTTTGATTTGGAAGGCAACTAGCCGGTCGCTGCGGGGCGTCCTATAAACGTCAAATCTTTGCCAAGGGATCACTGTGTGCTCTACGGGCGTACGATGGACTCTTGGCCCAGATCATCCCCAAAGTCCCGCTTGCCGAGTTCGAGGCCGTCATCAAGGCGTTGCTCAGCGCCCGGCCGATGCTCGCCACTGCGATAGAGGGCAAGCGCCCGCACAAGGCGACTCAAAGCGGCCAGGGCCGCAGAAGCGCGGCTAGGCTATTCAGCCACTGGAACGCCGAGTCTAATTTTCAGGGCCGCTTGAGACACGGACAAGGCGCTTGCAAGGTCCGGGATGTCGCTTAGGCCGTTGTCCTGAAGTTCGCGAATAAGACTATAAGGCATCAGAACGTCGGCAGCAAATCGATTGGCTTCTGCTTCTATCGCGTTGCTTAACCCACTACGGTAGTAAACATCGTCCTCGATCCCATCGCCGATGTCCCGCCGATGCAAAACAAAGTGTTCAATTTCGTGAGCCACAGTGAAGCGCTTACGATTGGGGGAGTCGGTTTCGTTTAAAATAACGCTGTATCCAGATTCGCCGCCGAAGGCTGCGCGGCAACCCAAGCCCGCTCTACCGGACTTCCACTTCGTGCAGCCAGTCGGGGCGCTTCAAGACTTCGCGTGGCTTGCTGCCGTCCGGAGGACCGATGATGCCGTCGCGCTGCATACAATCCAAAATGCGCGCGGCGCGGCCGTAGCCCAGGCGCAAATGACGCTGCAACGTGGACGTGGATGCCTTTCCCATTTGCAGCACCAGGCGCACGGCATCCTCGTAGGCCGGGTCTTGGTCCTCGTTTGTGGGCTCGCTGTCGGACGCGCTGTCGCCCTCGTCCGGCGGCGCGATCAGGAAACTCTGGTCGTATTCCGGCTTGGCTTGCGCCTTCCAGAAATCCACGACGCCCTGGATTTCCGTCTCCGTGACATACGCGCCGTGTACGCGGGTGAGGCGCGACGAGCCCGGCGGCAGGAACAGCATATCGCCCTTGCCCAGCAGGTGCTCGGAGCCCATCACGTCCAGGATGGTCCGCGAATCCACGCGTGTGGCCACGCGGAAACTGATGCGCGCCGGGAAGTTGGCCTTGATCAGACCGGTGATCACGTCCACGCTGGGACGCTGCGTGGCCAGCACCAGGTGCATGCCCACGGCGCGCGCCATCTGCGCCAGGCGGGTCACGCTCTCTTCCACGTTCTTGCCTTCCAGCATCATCAGATCCGCCAACTCGTCGATCAGAATCAGGATGTAGGGCAGCGGCCGCACGGCGTCCTCAGTGCCCTCTTCGGCAAAGAGGTCGCGCGGCGTCTCCTGCAATTTGCGGATCTTCTTGTTGAACTGATCGATATTGCGCACGCCGTATTCGGCCAGCAGGCGGAGGCGCCGCTCCATCTCGAGCACCGCATTGCGCAGCGCGTTGGTGGCCTTCTTGGGGTCCGTGATCACCGGCGTCAACAAGTGCGGAATGCCCTCGTACATGCCCAGCTCCACACGCTTGGGATCCACCATGATGAGGCGGACTTCATCCGGCGTGGCCTTATAAAGAATCGCCATGATCATGGAGTTGATCATGACGCTCTTGCCCGACCCGGTGGATCCGGCGATCAAAAGGTGCGGCATGGTCTCGAGCGCGGCCACGCGAATGCGTCCGTTGATGTCCTTGCCGATGGGGATGGTGAGGTAGGAGGGCGAGTTCTGGAACTCCTCGGATTCCAGCAACTGGCGCAGCGCGATCAACTCGCGCTTGGTATTCGGCACCTCGATGCCCACCGTGGGCTTGCCCGGGATGCGCTCGATCAAAATCGACTCCGCGTGCAAGGAGAGGCAGAGGTCTTCGCGGAGGCTGATAATTCTGGTGTACTTGATGCCGGCTTCCGGCTTGAACTCGAAAGTGGTGACCACGGGACCGGGGTTGATCTGCACCACGTTGCCCAGCACATGGAACTCTTCGAACTTGGCCTTGATGCGGCTGGCGGTCTCCTTCAGTTCCTGCTCGTCGTAAGGGTTGCGCGCCGGAGGTTGGTTGAGCAGATCGGTGGGCGGCAAGCGGAAGACCGGGTTGATGTGGGGCAGGGTGCGGTCCGCGTCCTTGGCGGGCAGCAGCGAGGGAAACAGGTCCGGCACGGGCGCCAGTTCCTCCACCTGACAGATGGGAATCGCTTCGAGGGTGGCGTAGGTTCCAGGCCGGGGCGAGGGCTCTTCCACGCTGGCGTATTCCGCCGGTTGCGAATGCTCCCCGGTCTCCCAGGGCGCGCGGCCATCGACATCCGAAGGCAGGGGCGCCACCTTCGGCGTCCGCTGCTGGTCTCTCTCCTGGCGCGACGACGCCCGCCGCGCGGCGGCCTTCTCCGTGGCCTGCTGCATGGAGCGCTGCTGCGCGCGCTGGCGCCACGCGCGCCATGCCTCGGCGCGGGCGGCGAACCATGCCGCCGGACCCGCCAACCAACCTGCCAGAGTGGCCAGGGTAAACGTCGAAACCAGGTACACCGAGATCACGATTGCGGTGAGCGTGACCACCAGCGCGCCGATGACGTTGAGCGAGTTCACCAGATAATTGGCCACCACCAAACCAAGTGTGCCGCCGATCCGGATGGTGCCGGCGAAGAGGTGCAGTGGGGCGAACGAAAGACCCGCGCTGAGCGCCAGGGTCAACAGAATCGAGCCGAAAATCTTGACCCCGCCGGCATCCAATTCCTCGCTCCGGATCCACTTCCAGGAAAGCAGAAACGTGAGCAGCGGGAACACAAACGCAGCCGCGCCGAACGTCTGGAAGAACACGTCGGAGAGATACGAGCCCAGGTAGCCGACTAGATTCAGAGGTCGGGAAGCGGCGGCGGTATTGAACGACGGGTCCTGGGTATGGTACGACACTAGACTCAATAACATCACCAGGCCCAGCGAAAGCAGCAGGAACCCGACGATTTCATTCAGCCGTCGATGCTGAGTAGGGGATAAGAGCTTCATCACGCTGGCCGGCGGATGAATGCCAGAGCAATCACTATTATGCCAAAAACAATGCGGTAGTACACGAAGGGCCGCAATCCACTGCGACGCAAATAATGCAGAAACCAGGAAATCACGAGGCAGCCGGTGATGGTGCTCACAGCCACCCCCACCAGGAAGTCGGTGGTCAGAATCCCGTGCAAGCCGCCTTTCTTGTGCATGTCGTAGAGAGCCTTGGCAGCCGCGGCGCCGATGGCCGGGGTGGAAAGCAGGAACGAAAAGCGCGCCGCGGATTCGCGCGTCATATTGCGAAACAGCCCCGCCGTGATGGTGATGCCGCTGCGCGATGTCCCGGGCACGACAGCCAAAGCCTGTGCCACGCCGATGGTCAGCGCATCCGGCAGATTGATCGACGAAAGGTCGCGCTGCTGCCGCCCGGCGTTCTCGGCCAGATACATCAACACGCCCACCGCGATCAGCATGCCCCCCATCACAAACGGATTGCGCCAGGTGGTCTCCGCCTGTTTGTTGAAGACCAGGCCGGCGACTCCCACCGGAATCGTCCCGATGGCCAGCAGCCACAGCAACATGCGATTGTGCTTGAGTTCCTCGTCGCCCTTCACGCGCATGCCGAAGCTCTGCGCGATAATCTGCACCCAATCGCCGGCAAAATAAAGCAGGACCGCCAGCAGCGTGCCCAGGTGCAGCGCGATATCGAAATTCAGGCCTTCCACCTGCCACCCGAAGAGCCAGGAGGTGAGATACAAGTGCGCGGTGCTCGATATCGGCAGAAACTCAGTCAGCCCCTGGACCAGCGCCAGGACGATCACCTGCAATAGAGGCATAAGGTCCAGGTTCCGCAAATCGCGCGTGTTCTGTCAAGTCCTTTCGAGCTTCGCTCAGCGGAGAAAAGACTCTACACTGTCTTCATGAGTATGACTACCGGACGCCCGCTGTTCAATCGCAGGAACTTCCTCCGCCATTCGGCGCTGGCTGGCACAGCGCTCGCGCTGGCCGGCGACGCCAGCCCGGCGCAGGCGTCCGCCGATGAGTGGTTCGACCGCCCCATGCGCTGGGCGCAGTTGACGCTTGTCGAAGACGACCCCGGGACCTACGACCTCAACTTCTGGTTGGACTACTTCCGCCGCACGCATTCCGACGCGGCCTGTCTCAGCGCGGGCGGTTGCGTGGCTTACTATCCTACGAAAATTCCGCTGCACTATCGCAGCCAGTGGCTGGGCGCGAGCGATGCGTTCGGCGATCTGGTGGCCGGATGCCGCAAGTTGAACATGGTGGTGATCGCGCGCACGGATCCGCACGCCGCGCACCAGGACGTGTGCGATCGACACCCCGACTGGATCGCGGTCAATGCGGCAGGCGAGAAAATCCGCCACCCGGTAATGCCCGAATTGTGGATCACCTGCGCGCTGGGCCCTTACAACTTCGACTTCATGACGTCGGTGACGAAGGAGATTGTCGAACTCTATAAAGTGGATGGCGTCTTCAGCAATCGCTGGTCTGGGTCCGGCATGTGCTACTGCGAGCATTGCCGCGAAAACTTTCACGCCGCGGTCGGGCTGGACCTGCCGCGCACCAACAATCCGCAGGACCCCAGCCGCCGCGCCTACATGGGGTGGCGGCAGCAGCGCCTGTTCGAACTCTGGCGGCTGTGGGACGGGGAGATCCGCAAGCTCAACCCCGCGGCGCGCTACATTCCTAACTCCGGCGGCGGAGCGGGGGCCGATCTGGACATGAAGGCCATCGGCGAACTGGCGCCCATCCTTTTCGCGGACCGTCAGGCGCGCAGCGGTGTGACGCCTCCGTGGGCCAACGGAAAAAACGGCAAGGAGTACCGCTCCACGATGGGCGCGAAGCCGATTGGCGGCATCTTCAGCGTGGGCGTGGAAGAGCCGTACCGCTGGAAGGACTCAGTGCAGAGCGCGCCCGAAATCCGCCTATGGGTGCTGGACGGAATCGCCAACGGACTACGCCCGTGGTTCACCAAATTCGCCGGTTCGCTGTACGACCGGCGTTGGCTGAAGGTGGTGGAAGACCTCTATGTGTGGCACCATCGCAACGAGCGCTACTTGCGCAACGTGCGGCCGCTGGCGCGGGTCGCCATGGTCTACTCGCAGCAGACCTCGCACTTCTACGGCGCCCAGCAGGCGCGCCAAAAAGTGGAGGACCACACGCAGGGTTACTACCAGGCGCTGATTGAAGCGCGCATTCCCTTCGAGATGGTCCACGATCGACTGCTCGATGCCGCGCACATCGATCAATTCAAGGTTCTGATCTTCCCCAACATCGCCGCGCTCTCTAGCCGGCAGTGCGCCCAAATCCGCGATTACGTGCAGCGCGGCGGTAGCATCGTGGCCACTCACGAGACCTCGCTCTACGACGAATGGGGCGTGCGCCGCGCGGATTTCGGGCTGGCCGATTTGTTCGGCGCGTCGTTCGGCGGCGCCACCGATGCGCGCATGCAGAACTCTTACCTGCGTCTGGAAGCTGACCCTGCCACGGGGAAACGGCATCCGCTGCTGGCCGGGCTCGACGACACGGGCCGCATCATCAACGGCGTTTCGCGGGTTCACACCAAGACCATCGGCACGTACGCCAACCCGCCGCTCACGCTAATTCCCTCCTACCCGGACCTTCCCATGGAAGAGGTGTTCCCGCGGGTTCCGAAGACCGACATCCCCGAAGTCTATGTGCGGGAAACGGGCAAGGGGCGGGTGGTCTATTTCCCCTGGGATATCGACCGCACGTTCTGGGAAGTGCTTTCGGTGGACCATGCGAAACTGCTTCGCAATGCCGTGGATTGGGCCGCCAACGAGGCTCCGCCGGTGACGGTGACGGGCCCGGGCGTTCTGGACGTGACCATCTGGAAGCAGGCGTCGTCCCTGACCGTGCATCTGGTCAATCTGACCAACCCGATGATGATGAAGGGGCCGCTGCGCGAGTTTCTGCCCACGCCGCCGCAGAACGTCTCGGTGCGTTTGCCGGCTGGCGCGAAGGTGAAAAAAGTGCAATTGCTGGCCAGCGGCCAAGTCCCGCGCGTGCGGGAGTCGAACGGCACCGTCAGTCTGACAGTGCCCTCGATATTGGATCATGAGGTGATCGCGATCGACCTGTAGTAAGGGCGTTCAGCCACGATATAATCGGGTGAAATGCCTGAGATCCGTCACTCCGTGTGTGCGCTGGATTGTCCGGACTGCTGCTCGCTGGTTTTGACCGTACAGGACGGGCGGGCCACCAGACTACGCGGCAATCCGGAGCACCCCGTGACGCGCGGCTTTCTGTGCGGCAAAGTGGCGCAATATCTGGAACGCGAGTATCACCCGGAGAGGCTGCTGTATCCGCAGCGCCGCGTCGGGGCCAAGGGCGCGGGACGCTTCGAGCGCATCGGGTGGAGTTGCGCGCTGGACACGATTGCGGAACGCCTGCGCGCGGTGGCGGAGGAGTTCGGCTCCGAAGCCATCCTGCCCTATAGCTACGCGGGCACGATGGGGCTGCTCAACGGCGGCGGGATGGATCGGCGATTCTTTCACCGGATGGGCGCCTCGCGGCTCGACCGCACCATCTGCTCGTCGGCCGGCGGCGTGGGTCTGACACAGGCGCTGGGCGTGCGCTACGGCACGGAGCCGGAGCAGTTCCGCCATTCGAAGCTGATTCTGGCGTGGGGCGCGAACATTCTCGGCACCAATGTCCACCTGTGGCCGTTCGTCATGGAAGCGCGGCGCAATGGGGCGAAGCTGTACACGATCGACCCGAACCGCAACCGCACCGGGGCGGCCAGCGATAAGCATTTCTTCATCAATCCGGGCAGCGATATCGCACTGGCGCTGGCCATGATGCACGTAATCGTCGGCGAAGGCCTGCACGACGCCGACTACGTGGAGCGCTACACAGACGGTTTCACGGGGCTGCGCGAGCGGGTACGCGCATGGACGCCAGCGCGCGCGGCGGAACTCACCGGCATCGCCGCCGATGAGATTGTGCAACTGGCGCGCGAGTACGCCACCACGCGGCCCGCCGCCATCCGGCTGAACTACGGCGTGCAGCGCAGCGAGCGCGGGGCCACGTCGGTGCGCGCCATCGCCCTGCTGCCGGCGCTGGCGGGGTCTTGGAAAGACGTGGGCGGCGGACTGCAACTCTCCACCTCGCAGGCGTTCCACCTGAATCGCGCCGGTCTGGAACGGGCCGACCTGCAGCAGGTGGCGCTGGGGCGCGAGGCGCGCATGGTCAACATGTCGCTGCTGGGGCAGGCGCTGACCACGCTGGACAATCCGCCGGTGAAGGCGCTGGTGGTCTACAACTCCAACCCGGCCGCGATCGCCCCCAACCAGAACGCCGTGCTGCGCGGATTGCGCCGCGAGGATCTGTTCACCGTGGTGCTGGAGCAGTTCCAGACGGACACGGCGGATTGCGCCGATATCGTGCTGCCGGTGACCACGTTCCTGGAGCATACCGACCTGTACCTCGCGTACGGACACTATTACCTGCAAATGGCGCGGGCGGCGCTAGCGGCTCCGGGCGAGACCAAGAGCAACGTCGAGATATTCCGCCTGCTGGCCGGGCGCATGGGCTTCGACGACGCCTGCTTCGCGGATTCCGATGACCAGATGATGCGCACGCTGCTGGATTCGCCGCACCCATTCCTGAAGGACATCACGCTGGAACGGCTGGACCGGGAGCATTCCGTGCGCCTCAACATCTCTGAAGACGGCGCGCCGTTCCTACCCTTCGCGGAAGGCAACTTCGGCACACCCGACGGGAGGTGCCACTTCGACGCGGAGACACTGGATTACCAGCCGCCGGTGGAGAGCCGCCATGGCGACGCGGCTTTGAAGAGCAAGTACCCGCTGGAGTTGATTTCGCCGAAAAACGACGACAGCATGAACTCCACGTTCGGCCATCGCAACTCTGTGGACTTGGCGACCGCCACGCTGCATTTGAGCGGAGCCGACGCCGAAGCGCGGGACATACGGAATGCCGACCAGGTGCGCGTGTATAACGACCGCGGCGCGTGCCTGTTAACGGCCAGCGTGGATGAACGGGTGCGTCCCGGCGTGGTCTGCGCGCCTGCCGTGCGCTGGGGCAAGCGCGCGGCCGACAAGCGCAACATCAACGCGCTGACCAGCGACCGCATCACCGATTTCGGTGGCGGCCCCACCTTTTACAGTTGCCTGGTTCAAGTAGAGAGAAGCGGAGACTGATGACACACAAATTGTTTTTCGAGAGCCGCGCCACAGTGCGATTGTGCTGCTCGCTGATGCTGATGGCGCTGGTGCTGGCGCCCATGGGATGTAAGAAGAAGAAGGTGCGGGTGGGGGCCACCGATGAAGAAACGCCGAAAATGCAGAGCATGCTCAACATGGGAGATCCGAAAATCGAGCCGCAACTGGTCACGGGCTTCCATGGCATAGAGGCCGGCGCCTGGCGCTGGACCGCGAAACAGTTCACGGTGGCGCTCCGCCCGCCGTTCGGCACCGGGCAGAAGGGGGCGAAGCTGACCGTAAGGCTGACCGTCCCGCCGGTGACCATCGAGAAGTTGAAAAACGTTTCACTCTCGGCAACCGCCGGAGGCAGCGCGCTTCCTCCCGAGACCTACACCACGCCGGGCGACTATTTTTACGTCCGGGAGATTCCGGCGAGCCTGCTCACGGGAGATTCGCTGCGCGTAGATTTCCAGTTGGATAAAGCCATTGCGCCAAGCGGCGCCGATATCCGGGAACTGGGGATCATCGTGTTGCACATCGGCCTGGAAAACAAGTGAGCCCTGCGCAGGGCGGCACTCGGCCAGTGCCGGGGTCCGCCAGGCTGGCGAGCGCCGCATTCTGGCTTCTGCCATCGCTGCTCTGCCTGGCGCTCTACTGGCGCGGCTTCACGGCGTGGTTCCGCGCGGACGATTTCGCCTGGTTGGGAACCGGTATCTACATCCGGAATTTCCACGATTTTCTAGTAGCGATCTTCGCGCCGCAGGCGCAGGGGA
The DNA here is from genome assembly GCA_025361425.1 of Candidatus Solibacter sp. Classification (GTDB taxonomy): domain Bacteria; phylum Acidobacteriota; class Terriglobia; order Bryobacterales; family Bryobacteraceae; genus Solibacter. The sequence goes on from JANYAH010000329.1 coordinate 22,688, forward strand.
CCATCCGGCCGCTGAGCGAGCGCGCGTTTTTTATGGTGGGGTTCAGCGTGTTCGGGCTGGACGCGCTGCCCCTCAAGATAGTAATCTTCGCCACGCAATTCGCCAATCTGGCGCTGGTGTCATCAATCGGCGCGCGCCTGACCGGGTTGCGGTGGGCGGGGTTTTTCGCGGCCATCTTCTGGGTGCTCAACAGCTCTGCCATCTTGCCCCTGGGATGGAGTTGCGTCTACAACCAGGTGCTGTGCGGCTTCTTCCTGCTGCTGGCCTTACACTTTTTGCTGCGCTATGTGGAGACCGGCCAGCGGCGCTTCAACCTGTTCCAGTGGGCCGCGTTCCTGGTGGGCTTTGGCGCGCTGGAACTGAACGTGGTCTACCCGGCGATCGCGGCGGCCTACACGCTGCTCTGCCTCCCGAAGGGCTCCCGCGGCAAGTATTTCCGCGCAACGCTACCGATGTTCACCGTCTCCACGGCGTACGCGCTGGCGCACAACGCCGCGGCGCCGGTGCAGAAGACCGGCGACTACGCCATGCACTTCACCGGCGCCATGTTCGGTACGCTGGGCAAATACTGGACGTGGTCGGTAGGGCCCACCTTCTTGTTCACACCCTTCGACTTGCCGAAGTGGCTGCTGCCCGCGGGAATCGCCGTGGTCTCCGCCGGACTACTTGGGTTTCTGGTGTGGAAGCTGCGCGGGGGCGCAAGGGTCGCCGTGTTTTGTCTCGCCTGGTACCTGGGCGTGCTGGCTCCCGTGCTGCCCTTACGCGATCACCAGACGGAATACTACGTGTTCCTGCCGGTGATCGGGCTGTGCTGGCTGGGCGGATGGGCGGCGGTTTCAGGCTGGCGCGGGGGAACGCGCGGGCGCGCCGCCGTCGTGACGCTGGCCGGCATTTACGCCCTGATGGGGGTTCCCGATTTGGTGGCGACCTCGGAATGGAACCACGCCATCACGATGCGGGTGCGCAACCTGGTGGAAGGCGTGGCGGGCATCCACGAACGCCATCCCACCAAATCCATTTTGCTGGTGGGCGTGGATAGCGAGCTGTTTTGGAACGGTGTGCTGGACAGGCCCTTCCGGCTATTCGGCCTGGATCACATCTATCTGGCCCCGGGCAGCGACAAGCGTATCGATGCCCATCCCGACCTGGGCAATATCGGCGACTATATTCTCCCCGCCGATGTGGTGGCGCAGGCGCTCAAGCGCGAGGAACTGGTGGTCTACGACGTGCGCGGAACGCGCCTGCGAAACATTACGGATTTGTATGCCGCGCTGCCGCGGGAAAGCGGACTCCCCTTGCGCGTGGATGCGGCCAGCCCGCTGACCTCCTACCTGCTAAGCACGGAGTGGTATGAGAGCGATGGGGACCATCGCTGGATGCCGCGCCGCGCCGCACTGCGCATGGGCGCGCCGGCAACGGGCGGCCAGAAGCTCTATCTGCGCGGCGCCTGCCCGGACGAACAACTCAAGGCGGGACCGCTGGCCGTGACGGTGACGGTGGATGGCGTGACGCTGCCCGAGGCGGCGATCCGGCAGGGAGAGAATGCGTTTGAGCTGGTGTTCGCGCTGCCCGATTCGGTGGTGGGGAAGGCGGAGATGCGCGTGACGGTGGAAGTGGGGCGGGTCTTCCGCCCGGCCAGCGACCCACGGGAGTTGGGCCTGGCCTTCGGCGCGTTTGAGGTGAGGTAGGCGGCCGCCAATGACGGCCGATGAAGCAACGTAGACTGAAAAGATGTCCCCAGCCATCCTGGTCCGCGATCTTCGAAAATCGTATGGGCTCAAAGCCGCCGTCGATGGCGTCGATCTCGAAGTGCCGCGCGGCTCGTTTTTCGGCTTCCTCGGGCCCAATGGCGCGGGGAAATCGACCACCATCCGGATGCTCACCGGACTGATTCCTTGCGATGGCGGGAGCATCGAGATCCTGGGCTTCAAGCTCCCCGGGGACGAACTCGAGATCAAGAAACGAATCGGCCTGGTGCCCGATGAATCGCTGCTCTTCGACCGTCTGAGCGGCGTCGAGTTCCTGGAATTCGTGGGGCGCATGTACGGGTTGCCGCGGGCCACCGCCATGGAACGGGCGGGCGAGCTGATGGACCTGTTCCAGCTCCAGGCCGACCGCAAGATCATCGGCGAATACTCCAAAGGCATGCGCAAGCGCGTCGCCATGGCCGCCTCCCTGATCCACCACCCCGAGCTTTTCCTGATGGACGAGCCCTTCGAAGGCGTGGATGCGGTGGGCGCCCGCCTGATGAAGGATATTCTGACGGACCAGGTGCAGCGCGGCGCCACCATCTTTCTGACCACGCACGTGCTGGAGGTGGTGGAGCGGCTTTGCGACCGCGTGGCCATCATCAACCAGGGGCGCATCGTCACCTGCGCGACGCTGAGCGAGTTGCGCGCCGGCGGCGAATCGCTGGAAGACGCTTTCGTGCGCCTGGTGGGCGCGGGCCATCAGACCGGCCGGCTGGAGTGGCTATGATCGCGGCCATCCTGCGCGCCCAATTGCTCAGCATGCGGATGGGCAGCCGCGGCCGCGTGTTCGGTGTCATCACCGGGCTCTTCTGGTACGGCATCTGGGTGGTGGTGGCCTGCGGCGTGTTCCTCGCGGTATCCGCGGCTTCCGCCGCCCAGCTGCGGACCTGGCTTCCGTTGGGCGCGCTGGGCGTGTGCGTGTACTGGCAGGCCATGCCGATTCTTTCGGCCAGCATGGGTTCGGCGCTCGATATGCGCAAGCTGATGGTCTATCCGGTGCCGCACTCCAAGCTGTTTCAGGTGGAGGTGTTGCTGCGGCTCACCACCGGCGTCGAGATGCTGATGGTGCTCCTCGGGAGCGTCGCCGGCATGTTCCACAACGCCAGCGTTACGGGATGGCTGCCGGTGCCGGCGGTGCTCCTCTACATCGCGTTCAACCTGCTGCTGGCCAGCGGAACGCGCAGTCTGTTGGAACGCCTGCTCTCCAAACGCAAGGTTCGCGAACTGCTGCTCTTCCTGATTTTCATGGTATGGATGCTGCCGCGCCTTTTGTTTGCGACCGGCCATCGTCCGCAATTGACGGGCAATTGGACCCACCTGATGGAGAGCGTGGCGTGGCCGTGGACTGCCGCCGCCTGGGCCGCGCTGGGACATTCCGAACTCATCGCGCTGCTCTCTCTCGCCGGCTGGACCCTGCTGGCCGGATGGTTCGGCCGCACCCAGTTCGAACGCAGCCTGCGATTTGACGCCGTGGCGGCGCAAGCCACGCCGCAGACCAACGGCGTCTCGCCAATGCAGGCCGCGGCCGAAGCGTTCTACCGGTTCCCCGCAAGATGGTTGCGAGACCCGCTGGCCGCCATCGTCGAAAAGGAACTCCGGTCGCTCGCGCGGACGCCGCGTTACCGCATGGTGTTCGTGATGGGGTTCTCCTTCGGCCTGATGATCTGGCTGCCTATGATTCTGGGTAACCGGGCCCAACGCAACAGCACGCTGTCGCATCATTTCCTGACGGTGGTCTGCGTGTATGCGCTGACCCTGCTGGGGCAGGTTTCCTTTTGGAATTGTTTCGGCTTCGACCGGTCGGCGGCCCTAATCTATTTCGCCGCGCCGCAACCGCTGGCCAAAACGTTCGCCGGAAAAAACGTGGCGGCGCTGGTGTTCATCTACCTGGAGATGTTCATCCTGGCCGGCGTCACCAGCCTGTTCGGCGTGAATCCCGGGGCCGCGCAGATGCTGGAAACACTGCTGGTGATCGGCGTCTGTTCGCTCTACATGCTGGCATTGGGCAACATCTCTAGCGTGCAGTATCCGCGCGGATTGAACCCGGAGCGCGTGTCGCAAGGCGGGGCGTCCAGCCGTTTTCAGGGGTTGATCGTGCTGTTGTATCCGCTGTCCCTGCTGCCCGTGCTACTCGCGTATGTGGCGCGCTACGCCTTCGCGAGCGACGTAGCCTTCTACCTGGTGCTCGGGTTCGCGGGCGTAGTGGGAGCGGCGCTTTACTGGATTGCCATGGAATCGGCGGTCGCCACCGCGACGAAGCACCGCGAGCGGATCATCCACGATCTCTCCAACGCCGACGGCCCGATCACGAGCAATTGAAGGTGGCGCAGGACTGCAGCCTGCGGGCGCCCCCGTGCGGGCGCATGTTTTCTCAGCTTCTGAGCTGAGGATTAAGGTATGTCTGGTGCCGATATACGATCAGGTAATCCCTTCATCCCTTCCCGCGCTTCCGGCCGGCGCTGCGTCTGCGGATTTCAGCAAACGTTTCTTTACCGTCAACGAATTCGCCGCGGTCGGCCTGTTCACTGCCGATGGCGATTTCCTTCCGCAGTTCTGCCAGCCGGAGCTGCTTCAACTCTTCTCGCTCCCTAAGAAGCCTCATTCCTTCCCGCACCACCTCGCTCTGCGTTTGGTACGTGCCGGTTTTGAGCAACTCAGCGATGAACCCGTCGAACACGGTGCCAAGATTGACGTTCATATCCGAACTGTAGCTCATATAACAATAGTTGTCAATTATTGACAACGGCGTTGGGCGGGCGGAACAGGACCGCACTTGACCGCCGCGATAAGGATCGTTTATCTTCTGACTAGTCAGACTAGTTGCAAATAAGAATTTCCGTGCCGAAAGCCATCAAGAAGCTACACCGCCAAGCCACCGCGGCCCCCATCGAGAGCCTGACGCTGGCGGGTCCCGGATGGCAACTCCAGGCAGCGAAAGCTCGTTTCAGCGAAGTATTCCGCCGGGCGCGAACCGCGGGGCCGCAACTCATCACGCGCCAAGGCAAGGATGGCGTGGTCATGATACCGGTCGGGCAGTTTGACCGGCTGGTGAAGCGGTCGCGGCAGCCCAAAAGCCTGGTGCAGTTCTTGCGAGAGTCTCCGCTTGTCGGTCTGGAATTGAATTTCGAGAGAGACCACGATACAGGGCGAGACAGCGAACTATGAGAGGCTTTCTCCTCGACACGTCATGGAATGGATGGAGGCGACAGATGAGGGAATGCTCTACCTGAGCGTCCTTACCTTGGGAGAAATCCGCAAGGGTCTGGCTGGCCTTGCACGAGGCAAGCGCAGCACACACTTGGAAACATGGCTGGAGGTTGAACTACAAGACCGGTTCTCAGGCAGGATTCTGGCTATTGACGGACCGGTCGCGGATCGTTGGGGGTTGCTTGCGGCGCAAGCGAAAAGCAGAGGAAAGCCTCTTCCAATCCTCGACGGCTTACTGGCGGCAACCGCGCTTCATTACAATCTCACGGTGGTAACCCGCAACGACAGCGCCTTCAAGAATGCGCAAGTTCAGGTCTTGAATCCATGGAAGCCATGAGTTGCCGGTACGCCAGCCGCCGCCACTTCAAGCCTGCCGACATGCAAAAGGCGCGTCTAAGGGGAGTAATCGGTTTGGGTCAATATTCTTGCCCTTACGAGAACTAGAACCTGAATCTATGATTCGCGCGGCTGCTCTAGTTCCGAGTCCAATTCGGCCACTGACGGCGCCCCGCAGAGCACTTCCGCCGGAATCCGGGATGGTAGGGACTTCCGAGATGCCGACTTGTGGGGAGTAACCGACGAACTCATGCCGTATCATAGGGGTATGGCGGAATTGGTGTTCGAAGTAGTC
>JANYAH010000364.1 GCA_025361425.1 Candidatus Solibacter sp.
GTTTGCGCCCATCAGGCGCAAGGGCTTTCCGGTGTCGTCCTTAGAGACCCAGGCCCTTCCATACAGCCAACGGGTGGTGCCGTCGGGCCAGACCACGCGCCATTCGGCTGCAAAGCTGCCTTTTTCCATGGCCTCTTGCACATACAGCACGCCCTGATCCCGGTCCTCGGGACAGATGAGGTCCTGCCAGCTCCTAAGGCTACCGGCAAATCCGCCAGGCGGCAGACCATACATGGCTTCCAGTTCCGGGGTCAATTGACTTTCGCCGGTTTGAAGGTTCCACACGAATGTGCCGATCCTGGCCACTTGTTGGGCCAAACGCAGCCGTTCCTGGTTTTCGGCCAAGTCGGCGTTGACTCGAAGTAACTCCAGTTCGGCGAGTTTGCGTTCGGTGATGTCGGTGTTTGCGCCCATCAGGCGCAGGGGCTTTCCGGTCGCGTCCTTAGAGACCCAGGCCCTTCCATACAGCCAACGCACGGTGCCGTCCGGCCAGGTCACGCGCCATTCGGCTGCAAAGCTGCCGGTTTCCATGGCCTCTTGCACGTATCGCTCGCCCTGCTCCCGGTCTTCGGGACAGATGAGGTCCTGCCAGCCTCTGACGCTGCCGGCAAATCCGCCGGGCGGCAGACCATACAGTGCTTCCAGTTCCGGGGTCAACTGATTCGCGCCGGTTTGAAGGTTCCACACGAATGTGCCGATCCTGGCCACCTGCTGGGCCAAGCGCAGCCTCTCCTGGTTTTCGGCCAGAGCCTCTTCAGCCAGGCGCTGCGCGGTAATATCCGTATTCGTGCCGAACCAGCGTGTTACTTTGCCGGTAAGATCGCGCACGGGCATGACTCGCGTGAGGAAGGGATGGAAGGTGCCGTCGGCGGCGCGCAGCGGGAAGTCCATTTCGAAGGGTATTCCGTCCTCGATCGATTTCTTCCAACCCTCTAAGACGCTGGGCAATACCTTTGGATCATGGACCGATTGCCAACCCCACCCCTCCATCTCCTGGGGCGATTTGCCGGTGTATTCGAACCAGCGCTGGTTATACCAGAAGATCCAGCCGTCCGCATTCGCGGTCCAGCACAATTGGGGAATCGCATTGACAAAGTTACGGAACAGTTCCTCACTATTGCGCAGCGCCTCCCCGGCCCGCTCGTGATTTCCGATGACGCGCTCAGTGATGGCGCCGCCGACGGCAAGGAGAATGACAAGGAGGGCGCCGACGATTCTCAAGATCCACTTTAGCTGGAGGTCTTGCGACTCGGCGGCCGCACTGGTGCGGATACTCAGCAACCGGTGCTCCTCTTGCTCCATGTCGCGCAGCTGGCCGCGTATTTCGTCCATGACGCGTTTGCCTTCACCGGTGGCGAAAGCGGCCAGGGCGGCGTCGCGTCCCTGGGCCTTGTATAGCGCAACGACGCGGCTCAACCCGGAGAGCTTAATTTCCACCAGCCGGTCCAGTGTTTCCACGCGCGCGTGTTGTCCGCTGTTATCGAGAGTGAGCTGGCGGAGATTCTGCCTCGCCCGCGACTGGTTTGAGAGGGCAGCTTGGTACGGCTGAAGATAGCGGTCTTCACCGGTCAGCAAATAACCTCGCTGGCCGGTTTCGGCGTCCTCCATGGTGGAGAGCAGTACGCCGGTCGCGCGGAGCACTTGGAGGGTATGGGTCACCAGTTGTTCGGCATCGCGGGCGCGATTGAAATTCCGCTCGGGGAGCAATTGAAGAGTGACGATCAGCAGGAGCGCGCTGCCTAGCAGGACCATCCGCCGGACGAACGGAGTGCCTAGCATGCGCCGACTTTATTCGGTATTGGATCCGCGAGCGCGGATTGGCAGGGTGAAGCGATGACCGCCCGCAGGGATTCACGGAGCCCGGGTTTCAAATTCAGTTCAGCAAAATTGCGCGGCATTTCGAGACCTCGGTGCAGAGGATCCACTTTCAGATCTGTCAGGGTTGCAGCCGGATGCGGCGCTCGGAAGCAAGTAGCCAAAGCCGGGCACCACATCGAACCGGAAATCAACCGGGGCTTTCCAGATCGCGTTCCTCTTGGTTCTTAGTATACTCCGCACCAAGGCTGCGAATGGCTTGATCAAGGCAGCGATTGGGCCCTGCGCGATATTCAGGACATGGTGGCTGGCGGCGGGCTCGCGCGGAATTCGGGTGGTGGGCGCAGCAGGAGCTGGGACTGGCAAACAGGTAGAACGAAGGAGCATCATAAGGAAAGGAGGCGAAATGCTGACGAGAGGACCGGCGAAACGGGTGACAATCTTCCTCAATGAGGACACCCGGCACCACCTGACGCCGTTGCACGATGCGGTGATGACCTTCCTGATGCACAAGGGAGTTGCCGGCGCCACGGCGACGCGCGGCTACTCCGGCTTCGGCGCGCATCAGACGCTGCACACACCGAAGATTGAAGTGCTGGCGGAGCATCTGCCCATCCGCATCGAGTTCGTGGAGACGGCGGAGAAAGTCGAAGAGGTGCTGCCCACCCTTTACGAGATGGTGACGGACGGCCTGATCGAAGTGCAGGATACGACGGTGGTAAAGCTGGCGCGCCAGGCCGGCGAGAGCGGGGCGGTGCTGGGGCCTGAGCGGCAGGCGGGACCGGCGAAGTTGCTTCGGGTGTTTTTGGGTGAGGCGGACAAGTGGCACGGGGAACCGCTTTACGACGCGATTGTGAAGAAGTTGCGAATGATGGAGATTGCCGGCGCCACGGTGTATCGCGGGATTGTGGGATACGGCGCCAAGGGGCACGAGCACAATCGAAGTTTCTGGCACCCCATGCGGGATCTTCCGGTGATGATTTCGGTGATTGACACCGGGCCGAAAATCGCCGAGGCGGCGGAGGCAATCGAGGCGATGCTGGAGGACGGATTGATGGTGACAAGCGACGTGGAAATGGTCAGGCTGGTGAGGAGCGGGACGGTGACGGCGGAGGTCTCAGGAACAGCCGGCTGAGGAACCACGCAATAATTACTTCACATCGGGTGCGTCGGGACGCGGCAGACTGAGAGTTTGCGCCACGTCGGTGGCTGGAAAGTTATTGAGGCAACTTATGAGTGTAGTGTCCACGAAATGGATGGGCACACGAGCAGGGGCTGCATTAATTGTGGAGCGTACCTCCGCGGCCGACGCCCCGTTGGCACGTGACTGACCGCACTGTGCCGGCAGCGGGACGGGGGCGTCCCGCGCAGGCCAGGGGGTCTGCCCCACAACTTGCGCAGGATTCGCGGCTGCGTGGTGGACACTACACGAGTGGTCCGCGGCAAGCAGAATAGCGAGTGTGCACTTGACCGTAAGGCAGCCAACGCAGGCGGCTGCAGGCAAGATTGCCCGCCCCACAAAACCGGCAGGACTTCGGCCGCACTACACTAGCTTTTCAATGTGCACGCGGGCGATGCGATTGCGATCCATCTCCAGGACGGTGAAGCGGCGCCCCTGGTACTCGACGCTGGCGCCGGGTTGGGGAATGTCACCCAGCCGGAAGAGGAGGAAGCCGGCCAAGGTTTCGAAACCGGCGTCCGGCGGAATCTCAATACCGTACTCGGTTTCCAGGTCGCGGATGCGGGCGGTGCCGTCGAGGTCCACGTCATCGGCCGGGGGGCCGCGGCGTTCCACCTTTTCGTCATGCTCGTCTTCGATCCGGCCCACGATTTGTTCGAGTACGTCTTCCACCGTCAGCATGCCGATGATGGTGCCGAACTCATCGACCACCATTGCCAGGTGAGAGCGGCCGGTGCGGAACTCATCGAACATCTGCGAGGCGGGCTTGGTTTCGGGGACGAACAGAACCGGCCGCAGAAGGCGATCTATGCGGAAGGCGCGGCTCGAACGGCTGCCGCGGATGGCGCGCCGGCGGTCTTCCCAAACGGGCAGCAGATCCTTATAGTGGAGTAGGCCGACGATCTTCTCAGGAGTCCCCTCATACACGGGCAGCCGCGAATGCTGCTGCTGGATCATGGTGCGCAGTACGTCGTCCAGCGTGGCGTGGATGGCGATAGAGACGATATCGTTACGCGGCACCATGATTTCGCGCACCGAAATGGCGCTAAGGTCGAGCACGCGATGGATCATATCCTCCTGCGCTTCGGGCAGGTATCCCAAACCGCGGCTGCTGGAGACAATCAACTTGAGTTCCTCGGCGGTGTGCACGTTGCCGTGCCCGCCGCCTTTGAGGTGGAGCCCTCGCGTGATGGCGTCGGACGAGCGCTCAATCACGACCACGAAGGCCAGCATGGCGCGGTAAAAGAGCAGGAGGGGCGGAGCGCTGAGCGCGGCCAAGCGGTCGGCCTTGGCGATGGCCAGATTCTTGGGTACCACTTCACCCAGCACGACGTGAAAGAAACTGATGGTGAGGAAGGAGAGGAAAAAGCACAAGCCGTGCAGGTACCTGGCGGCAGCCCCCGTGTTCAGTGGGGCGAAGAGGCCGACGAGAATGCCGTAGATGGTGTCTTCGCCGGCCCATCCCAGGCCGAGACTGGCCAGGGTGACGCCTACCTGGGTGACGGAAAGCAGACGCCCTGGATTGGATAGGAGGTTGAGCGCCGCCTGCGCGCCGGCATTGCCTTCCGCCGCCATCTGGCGCAGGCGCGAATGGCGCACGGAAAGCAGCGACACCTCAGCCCCCGCAAAGAAGCCGTTGATGGCGATGAGCAATACGACGATCAGCAGACGAATAGAAGGTTCGGTCACGGGCTCCGAGATTATTTTAGCGGAAACTCTAACCAAATCGCCCGGGAATCGTTTTTATAGGTAACCAAACTCCGTTGCGTAAGGGGGCGCACTCCAAGGTATTTCGGAAGGGCGCCCCTTTTTCGTGGCCCTCCCTTGACGGGCTATGATTGAGAGTTAACGCCTCTCCGATGACTCAATCTCTAGCCGCACGCGCAGTCAAAGCTATAAACATTGCGATCGCCCTCCTGCTGGTGACGGGCTTGGCCTTGGTCTATTGGTACGTGTGGCGGCCGTTGCCCGAGCGCTCCGGAACACTCGACGCGCCGCTGGCCGCAGGCGCCACGGTGAATTTCGATAGACATGGCGAACCGCATATCCGCGCCGCCAGCCAGGAGGACGCTTTTTTCGTCCAAGGCTACGTGACGGCGCAGGACCGGCTGTTTCAGATGGACGCGCTGCGCCGCTACGCGGGTGGCTCGCTGGCTGAAATCCTGGGCCCCGGCTTGCTGGAAAGCGACCGGGAGTCTCGCAAACTGCGGCTGCGGCGGATCGCCGAGGATGCCTACGTCACGCTGCCGGCGGCGGATCGCGCGGCTTTCGCCGCCTACACTGGCGGCGTCAACCAGTTCATCGCCACCCACCTGCACAATCTGCCGCTGGAATTCACGCTGCTCAATTACCAGCCGCGGCCGTGGAGCACGGTGGATTGCCTGCTGCTGTGTCTGCACATGTACCGCAGCCTGACCACGACGTGGAAGGACGAAATTGTCAAGAACAACCTGATGGCGAAGGGCGACCGCGCCAAGGTGGAGTTTCTTTACCCGATGCGCGGCATGGGCGATGCCAGCCCGGGGTCCAACGCCTGGGTGCTGGCGGGCAGCCGCACGGCGTCTGGCAAGCCGCTGCTGAGTAGCGACATGCACCTGGAGTATTCGCTGCCCGGCATCTGGTACATGACCCACCTGGAGGCGCCCGGTCTGAATGCGGCAGGCGTCGCGCTGCCGGGCGCGCCGGGCATTGTGGTGGGGCACAACCAGCGTATTGCCTGGGGCATCACGAACCTGCATTTCGACGTGCAGGATCTCTACATCGAAAAACTGGATGAACGTACGGGACGGTACTTTTTCCGCGGCCAGGTGGAACAGGCGCGCGCGGAGCGGGAGATCATCCGCGTGAAGGGCCAACCCAGCGTGGAGATGACGACTTGGGTGACGCGCCACGGACCGATCTTTATTTCCGACGGCAAGGAGCGGCTGGCCCTGCGCTGGACCGCCGCCGAGCCCGGCATGCTGCAATACCCTTTCCTCGATATCGACCGCGCGCAAAACTGGCGGGAGTTCAGCGCCGCGCTCGCGCGCCTGCCGGGACCGGGATCGAACTTTGTGTATGCGGATGTGGATGGCAATATCGGCTACCACGCCGCCGGCGCATTGCCCCGTCGCCGCAACTATCGCGGCGATGTTCCCGTGGATGGCGCCTCGGGCAACTTCGAGTGGGACGGCTACGTTCCGTTCGAGGAGTTGCCGAGCGTCTATAACCCCCCGGGCGGGCTGATTGTTTCGGCCAATCAGAATACGTTTGCGGAGAATTTTCCTTACCCCGTAAACGGGAACTTTGCGCCGCCGTACCGCTCTCAACAGATTCGCGCGCTGCTCTCCGCGCGCACAGGATGGCGCGCCCAGGATATGCTGGCCGTGCAGAAGGACATCTATTCGGCGTTCAGCCATTTCCTGGCAGGCCAACTGGTGGGCGCGTACCAGAAGCGCAACGCACACAACCCCGGGCTGGAGCCCGCAGTAGGTCTGTTGCGCGCTTGGAACGGCCAGATGGACAAGGACCTTGCGGCGCCGTTCCTGGTCACGCTGGCATACCAGCATGTGCGCCGCGCGGTGGCCGAGAATGCCTCCGCGGCCACCGGACTCGCCTATGAGTTCAACATGGCTCCGGTGGTGGTGGAACGCCTGCTGAGGGAGCGTCCCGCGGGCTGGTTCGGCGATTACGACGAGATGCTGCTGCGCGCGCTGGCCGAGGCGGTGGAAGAAGGCCGCCGCATACAGGGCCGCGACCCCACACGCTGGCATTACGGCGATTACCTGCGCATCGCCATCAACAATCCGGTACTGCACCAGGTGCCGCTGGTGGGAAAGTATTTCGATATCGGACCGGTGCCGATGAGCGGGTCCACCACCAGCGTGAAGCAAACCAGCCACACGCTAGCTCCCTCGATGCGAATGAACGCCGATTTGGGTGACTGGGAGCGCTCGCTGTTCAATATCCCGATTGGACAATCCGGCCAGATCCTGTCCAGCCATTACAAGGACCAGTGGACGGATTATTACAACGCCCGCAGTTACCCCATGCAATTCGGCAAGGTGGACACGGAAAGCACGCTGGTATTCAAGCCGGCGCAATAGCGGCGAGCGCACCCGGCAGGCATACTTAAAGCTAGATGCTGAATTGGCTGCTGATCTTCGTTCCCGTGGCCATCGGGCTTGAGTTTCTGATGCCCGGCGCGCACACCCTGATTTTCATCGCCGCCTGCCTGGCAATCTTGCCGCTGGCGGGCTGGCTCGGCCATGCCACCGAGCAACTGACCCATCATACCGGCGAGGGCGTGGGCGGTCTGCTAAACGCCACCTTCGGGAATGCAGCGGAACTGATTATTGCCATCATGGCGCTGCGCCAGGGGCTCTATTCCGTGGTCAAGGCGTCGCTGACCGGGTCCATCATCGGCAACATCCTGCTGGTTCTGGGTGCGGCGGTGCTGGCCGGCGGACTCAAGCATAAGCAGCAGAAGTTCAACAGCACCGGCGCGCGCGCCCAGGCAACCCTACTGACGCTGGCTGCAATCGCCCTGGTGATGCCGGCGGCCTTCCATGCCCTGGCCGGACCGGACGCGGGGATACGCGAGGACGGTCTCAGCCTCGGCATCTCGTGCGTGCTGCTGGCCGCGTATGGACTGCACCTGGTGTTTTCGTTGGGCACGCACAAACAACTGTTCGCAGGGGAGGGTCCGCGCCCGGCCGAAGCCGCGGCCGCGTGGAGCCTCAAGCGTTCGGTGCTCACGCTGGCGGGCGCGACGCTGTCGATTGTCTGGGTCAGCGAGATTCTGGTTGGGTCGGTGCAAGAGGCCGCGGCCGCGTTCGGCATGACCAGCGTGTTCATCGGCGTGATTGTGGTCGCGGTGGTGGGCAACGCCGCCGAACACAGCAGCGCGGTGATGCTGGCGATGAAGAATCGCATGGAGCTTTCGATGGGCATTGCCATCGGCAGCAGCCTGCAGATCGCGCTGCTGGTGGCGCCGCTGCTGGTGATTGTCAGCCACTTCATCGGGCCGCGGCCGATGGACCTGATGTTCACGCCGGCGGAGGTGGTGGCGATCTTCCTGGCGGTGCTGATCACCGGACAGATCGCCTCCGACGGCGAATCGAACTGGATCGAAGGCGTGCAATTGCTGGCGGTCTACATCATCATGGCGATCGTGTTCTACTTCCTGCCGGAGAGCGGCGGCGGGGTGGCGCGCTGAAGTGAGGTTTGGCAGGCGAACGCGCCTGCTCCGGGATTGGCGGAGATGCTTGGCAAATGTGGAGAGTCAAGGGACAGGCGGGAGGCCTGTCCTACATTGCGCGGCACGAAAACACGATGGCCGGCACGCACCAGCCGGACAGCGCGAATACGCCATCGGCGGGTCTGACCCTACCGATAAAAGTCCACCAGGCCCAGCCCGAAGGCCATCACAGACAGAATCAGCGCCTGGTTACGGCCCCCATCTGCTTTCACGAGATAAGACGGAAAGGCGCGAACCGGTAGGCGATGACCGCATGGCGGGAACGCCTCTTATCTGTTCTTGGTGTCGCAACAGGTTGACATCTTGTAAACTCCCTCTAGTTGCGATACGCTCAGAGACCGGAGGTGATTCGATGCTACTCAGGAAGTCACTCCTGAACGCTTATCCCGTGGTTGCGGTGCTATCCGTCGCCATGGCTGCGGCCCAATCCGCCGCGCCCCGGCGTGAGCCGGACGTACCGTACGTGCCCACTACGGAAGCGGCAGTAGAGGCGATGCTGAAACTAGCCGATGTGAAGAAGACCGACATAGTGTACGACCTGGGCTGCGGGGATGGGCGCATTGTGATTACGGCCGCCAAGAAACTTGGGGCGCGCGGCGTCGGAATCGACATAAACCCTGTGCGCATCGGCGAGGCGAAAGAAAACGCCAAGAAGGCCGGGGTTGAGAAGCTGGTCCGGTTCGAAGAGAACGACCTGTTCGAAGCCGACATTCACGAGGCCACTGTGGTGACACTGTTCCTGCTGCCGCACATCAATCTGAAGCTTCGTCCCAAGCTGCTTCAGGACTTGAAGCCAGGCACGCGGATTGTTTCCAACACTTTCGATATGGGCGATTGGAAGCCGGAGAAAGAGGCGATTGTCCCGGAGACAGACGAGGACTCCTACCTGAGCCACAAGCTGTACTTTTGGATTGTGCCGGGTCCGGCTGGGAAGTGAAGCAGATGGCGGAATTTCCGTTACCCGAGCCGTGGATGCGCGGTCCCATGGAGGGGGTACCCCCCCTGTTGGCACCGGTGCTGTATTCCTTCCAGATGGCGCGTGAAGACCTGGAAAAATTCACGGTGGGCCTGCCGCCGGGGCGCATCTGGGCCACCCCACACGGCCTGGCATCGGTGGGATTTCACATTCTGCATATTGCGGGCAGCACGAACCGCCTTACCACCTACCTACAGGGAAGGGAACTGGCGGCGGCGCAGTTGGACGCCATGGCGGCGGAAGAGTCCCCGGGCGAGCCGTCCCGGGACCAACTGCTGGCCGTTTTAAACCAGGCCTTCGGCGATGCCGAAGCGGTCATACGGGCGACGGACCCGGCGACGTTTGCCGAGGCGCGGACGGTGGGCCGCAAGCGCCTGCCCACCACGGTCATCGGCCTGCTTACGCACATCGCGGAACATACGCAGCGACACGTGGGCCAGGCGATTGTCGCCGCCAAACTGGCCGCGGTGTTGGGATGACATTCCTTTGCCGATGCGAACATTCCTGTTGATTCCTGTCCGCCGATCATCCGCGGGTACACCTTCATTTGGGAGAACCTGGACCGCTCCCGGGCTGCCAGCCGACCCTGGCTTGCAGCCGTCGCTTGGGGAGCACGCAGGCTCGCGTTTGGCCCGAAAGAGCCGCCTGAAAGGCGGCTGCGAGCAAGATTGCCCGCCCCACAAAACGGCAGGACTTTGGCCGCACTACACTAGTACACTGGTGTGAGGGGACGCCAGGGGTGGCCACGGAAACCAGCGCTCAGCAGGCATCTACTACCGAACGTTTTGCAGGGCTGCCGGCGGAGGAACTGATCCGCGCCTTCCGCCTCATGCATACGTCGCGGCGGCTGGACGACCGCGAAGTTGCGCTGAAGCGGCAGAACCGCATCTACTTCCAGATTTCGGGTGCCGGACATGAGGCGGTGCAGGTGGCGGCGGGAATGGCGTTGCGCAGCGCGTACGATTGGTTCTATCCTTACTACCGCGACCGCGCGCTTTGTCTGACGCTGGGTGTTACGCCGCACGAGATGCTGCAACAGGCGGTGGGCGCGGCGGCAGACCCGGCGTCCGGCGGGCGCCAGATGCCGTCGCACTGGGGGCATCGCGATTTCCACCTGGTCAGCTCGTCCTCGCCCACCGGCACGCAGTTTCTGCAGGCGGTGGGGTGCGCCGAAGCGTCACGGTATAAGGACGCGAAGAGCGACGAGGTGACGCTGGTGTGTTCGGGCGAGGGCGCCACCAGCGAAGGCGAATTTTGGGAGGCGGTGAACATGGCGGCACTGGCGCGGCTGCCGGTGCTGTTCCTGATCGAGGACAACGGCTACGCCATCAGCGTGCCCATTGAAGCGCAGACCCCGGGCGGCAGCATCTCGGCGCTCACGGCGTCGGTCCCAGGGCTGTTCCGCCAGGCGGTGGATGGCACCGATTTTATCGCGAGCTACCGCGCGATGCGGGACGCCGCGCAATACTGCCGCGAGGGGCGCGGGCCGGCGCTGGTGCATGCGCGCTGCATCCGGCCCTATTCGCACTCGCTCTCCGACGACGAGCGGCTGTACCGCTCGGCGGCCGAACGCGAGGGGGAGTCCGCGCGCGACCCGGTGCTGCTGTTTCCCAAACTGCTGATCGACGAAGGCGTGATGGACCGGCGCATGTTGCAGAACATCACGCACGAAATCGACGAAGAGATTCAGCAGGCCACCCAAGAGGCGATGCAGGACGATGCGCCGGCGGCGGCGTCCGCGCTGCGGCACCTCTATTCGGAGACGGTGGACGCGACCTCCGAGGCGTTCTCGGTGGAGCCGCACTTTCACGGGGCACCCATGACCATGGTGGACCTGATCAACGCCGCGCTGCGCGAGGAAATGCGGCGCAATCCCGATATTTTGGTATTCGGCGAAGACGTGGCCGATTGCACGCGCGAAGGCAGCCTGCGCGAGGTGAAGGGCAAGGGCGGCGTGTTCAAGGTCACCCACGGCTTGCAGACGGAATTCGGTTCGCGCCGGGCCTTCAATACGCCGCTGGCCGAGGCGGCGATTGTGGGGCGTGCCATCGGGATGGCGACGCGGGGGCTCAAGCCGGTGGCGGAGATTCAGTTCTTCGACTATATCTGGCCGGCGATGATGCAACTGCGCAACGAACTGGCCACCATGCGCTGGCGTTCCAACGGGAAATTTTCGTGTCCGGCGGTGATCCGCGTGCCGATCGGCGGGTATTTGAATGGCGGCGCGATCTATCATAGCCAGTGCGGCGAATCCACCTTCACGCACATTCCCGGGTTGCGCGTGGTCTACCCCAGCAACGCCGCCGACGCGTGCGGCTTATTGCGGACCGCGATGCGGGCCGACGACCCGGTGCTGTTCCTGGAGCACAAGCGCCTGTACCGAGAGCCGTACAACCGCTCGCCGCATCCGGGCGCCGATTACACGATTCCGTTCGGTTGCGCGAAGGTGGTGAAGCCCGGGCAGAACCTGACCGTGATTACATACGGCGCGCTGGTGCAGAAGGCGCTGGTGGCGGTCACCCAGATTGAACGGCGGGACCCGGCGGTGAGCATTGAGATTCTGGATCTGCGCACGCTGGCGCCTTACGATTGGGCGGCGATTCGTACCTCCGTGCAAAAGACCAGCCGGGTGATAGTGGCTCACGAGGACTGCCTTTCCTGGGGCTACGGCGCGGAAATCGCGGCACGGATCGCCGACGAACTGTTCGCCTGCCTGGATGCTCCGGTGCGCCGCGTGGGCGCGCTCGACACCTGGGTGGGCTACCATCCGCAGCTCGAAGCGGAGATTCTTCCGCAGACCGAGCGGCTCGCGGCGGAGATAGACCGCATTTTGGGGTACTGATTCAACATATAATCGGGTCATGCTTGAAAACGATGTCCCACGCCGGACATTTCTGCGAGGCGTGACTGCGGCCACTGCCCTCTCCTACTCCCGTGTCTACGGCGCCAACGAGCGCGTGCAACTCGGCATCGTCGGTTGCGGCGAGCGCGGCCGGGGGGACCTGGGCAAATTCGTTAAATCCGAAACCGTGGATGTGACGGCGGTCTGCGATATTTACGGTGTCCAGATCGACGCCGCCAAACGGATCGCGCCCAACTCCAAAAGCTTCAGCGACCATCGCAAGTTGCTCGAGATGAAGGAAGTGGACGCCGTGTTAATCGGGGTGCCCGACCACTGGCATGCCTCCGTTGCCATGGATGCGCTCAACGCGGGCAAGGACGTGTACGTGGAAAAGCCGCTGACCCTCAAGATTGAGGAGGGTCCGCCCATCGTCAAGGCCGCGCGAGTGAACAACCGGATCTGCCAGGTGGGCATGCAACAACGCTCCGGCAAGCACTACCTGGAAGCCAAAGCGCTATACATGGACACCGGCAAACTGGGCAAGGTCACATTGGCCCGCACCTGGTGGCACGGCAACAGCTACCATCTGCGGAAGGCGCCGGACCGCCTGAAGGAATGCCCGTCCAACCTGGATTGGGCGCATTTCCTGGGGCCGCTCAAGTGGCGCGACTGGGACCCGCAGCAGTATTGGAACTGGCGCGCCTACCTGGATTTTGGCGGCGGCCAGGTGACGGATCTGTTCACCCATTGGATCGATGTGGTCCACATGTTCATGGGCGCGGACATTCCGATTGCCGCGTCGGCGTCGGGCGGCATCTACCACTATAAAGATGGCCGCACCGCGCCCGACACCATCAACGTGCTGCTGGAATACGCGCAGGAATTCACCGCTACTTTTGAAGCTACACTGGTGCCCGGCGTCACGGGCTACGGGATTGAATTCTGCGGTACGGATGGGCGCCTCTGGATTGACCGGTCGCGCTACGAATTCACGCCCGTGGGGCGTGGTGCGAAGCCTACCGTCGTGCAGGCTACCACCGACCTGGACCAGGATCACATTCAGAACTTCCTGGACTGCGTGAAGTCGCGCAAACGTCCCAATGGCGACGTCCTGATCGGCCACCGCTCGGCGCAAGCTTCGCATTTGGGCAACATCTCTTACATGCAGAAGCGGCGCATCGATTTCGACCCGATTCGCGAGGAGATTCTCCCGTTCTAACCCGCGGCAGGGCGGGGCAGGCTTGGCGAGTGACAGCGCCTGCCCCACCTAGCTGTTATACTGGAACCTCCGTAGGGTCAAGTTTACAGTCAGAGGAGTTTCATGATTTCAGCAACACAGATGCGTCCGGGCATGGTGATCAAGTTCAACAACGAACTGTACTCGGTATTCAGCGTGAATCACCGGACGCCCGGCAATCTGCGCGGTTTTGTGCAGGCCAAAATGCGCAGCCTGCGCACCGGATCCATGACGGAAAACCGTTTCTCGTCCGAAGAAAAGGTGGAGAAGGCCATCATGGACGAGCAAGAGATGGAGTACTTGTACGACGATGGCGAGTTCTACTATTTCATGAATACGGAAACCTACGAGCAGATGCATTTGATGAAGGACCTGCTCGGCGACGCCGTCAACTATCTGATCCCGCAACTGAAGGTATCGGTGGAGTTCTACGAAGGCAAGGCAATCAGCGTGGAAATGCCGGCAACGGTGGACATGCTGGTGGTGGAGACCGAACCTGGAATGAGAGGCGCCACCGTGAGTAACGTCACCAAGCCCGCGAAGATGGAAACCGGCCTCGTCGTGCAGGTTCCCTCCTTCATCACCGAGGGCGAAAAGATCCGCGTCAACACCGCCGAAGGCACGTACCAGGAACGCGCATAGCGCAAGAGCGTGACCCGGGGGGCGCGGGCGGACGAAGGGCGTCCGCAGCACTTCACGATTCCAGGGCAATGCCGTTCAGCGCCGCGAGGAGAAGCTCTTCCTCGTCGCTGAACACGGTTCTCAAGTCAAAGATCAAGCGTCCGTCTTCGATCCGCGCCACCACTGGCGGATCGCCCGCGCGCAGCCTGCGTTCGGCTTCCACCACGTTGGCACAATCCACGGCGATCACCCACGTAGGAATGGACTGCTGGGGAGTGGCGCCCCCGCCGATCACAGATTCCCCGGCGATGACTTGCGCGCGAAGCCCCGGCGCGCGCGCCAGCAGCCCGAGCGCACGCTGGCGAATCTGGTCCGCCGTGAGCCGCAACATGGCGAGAGAGGGCACGAGGTCCCAGCGTTCCAGCAGTAAGTTGCGCAGGGTATTCTCCAGCACCTGGTAGATGACCTTATCGAGGCGCAGCGCGCGAAACAGGGGATTGCGCCGCAGCCGCGCGACCAGCTCATGGCGGCCTGCGAGAATTCCGGCTTGCGGCCCGCCGAGGAGCTTATCGCCGCTGAAGGAGACCAAATCCACGCCGGAGGACAGGCTGTCGGAAACCAGGGGCTCATCGATGCCGAAGGCGCGCAGGTCGACGACACACCCGCTGCCGAGGTCCTCGTACACGGGGATGCCGCGCTCGCGGCCCAGGGCAGCCAGTTCGCGCAATTCGGGGCGCGCGGTGAAGCCAGAGATGCGGAAATTGCTGGGATGCACGCGCATCAACAGGCGCGTGCGATGGTTGATGGCGGCGCGATAATCGTCGATGCGCGTACGATTGGTGGTGCCGACTTCGCACAGGGTGGCGCCGGAACGGGCCATGATGTCGGGAATGCGGAAGCCGTCGCCGATTTCGATCAATTCACCGCGCGAGACGATGGCCTCACCGCCGGTCGCGAGCTCATGGAGGGCGAGGAAGACGGCGGCGGCATTGTTGTTGACGGCGATGCCCGGCGCGCCCACCAGGCGTTCCAGCAGGCTGGCCGTGTGGATGTCGCGCTTGCCCCGGCGTCCGGCAGCGACGTCGTATTCGAGGTTGGAGTAGCCGGCCACAATGGAGAGGGGGCCCAGTGCCGCGCGTCCCAGGTTGGTGTGCAGGACTACTCCCGTGGCGTTGATGAGGTGCCGCAAGGAAGGGCGTTCGAGGCCGGCCAGCGCGCGCTGGACGCGTGCCAGGATGGCGGTCCCGCCAGCGTTCCCCGCGACAATCTCGGCCCGTGCCGCATCGATGGCGCGCCGGACTTCGGAGACTACGAGGGCGCGCGGAAAGAGCGCGAGGCTCGGAATAAGCTGTTCGAGCACCTCGTGAACAGCGGGAAGTTCGCGGAGTTTTTGGGTATCGCTCACGAATTCGATGATACGTGCTTGTGTGCAGGGGCTGCAACAGACTAAACTAGGAAGTTCGGGGCGTGGCTCAGCCTGGTAGAGCGCCTGGTTCGGGACCAGGAGGTCGAAGGTTCGAATCCTTCCGCCCCGACCAAAGGCTCTACGGCTCTACGCCAGAAACGGGCTCTACGCCAGAAACGGGGGAGCCCCCCAATCCCAAACCTTCG
>JANYAH010000001.1 GCA_025361425.1 Candidatus Solibacter sp.
GTACGGTTGCCCCCCACCGCCCGTATCCAGCACAAGCCGCGTTCCAACGCCTCCGCGACCTCACTACGCCGCCCCTGGGCCAGCTCCTCGTCCGAAATTAGGAAACGAACCCTGCCGGTGAACTTCACCGCTTGGCCAGCGGCGTAGGGCGATTCCATCACCTGTAGCTTTTGTGCCTCGGCCGCGCCGCGGCACTCGTCGATCTCGATCCGGTATCGCAACTTTTCTTTGCCTACCGCGGTCTCCGGATCCGCGAAGTCGCTAAACAGCAAGCGCCCCCGCCGTGGGTCGTCACGCGTGTTCTCTAGCGGTTCCTCGCCCAACCACTCCCTGATCAGCCCGGCGTAGCTCTCTTTCAGGGTCGACAGTTCCTGCAATGCCTCCCGCAGGAGCCCCTTGATCAGGCGGCCCGGCAGATAGTAACGCCGCTTGACCACGCCCGTGGCTGGGTCGGCGAATTGGCTGCACGCCATCAGCGCGTCCACTCCAAAGCGGCCCATCGCCGACGATTTGGTCAGCACCGGGCCCTTCACCGTCAGCGTGATCGGTATCGTGATTCGCTTCATACCGCAACTCCCGCGTAGTCCCACAACTCTAAAATGTGCAGAAACGCCGCGTTCCCCAGGACGGCGTGCAATTCTCTCAATGTCCCCGCCACTCGAGTGGTGTCGGTGTTCTTGGATTCCACCAGTAGCTTGATGGTCTTCTCGAGATCCTCCCCCTCACCCTTCATGAGGTTCTTGACCGTGGCGTGCAGCTTCCGCCTGGAAAGAGTTGCATGCCAGTCGTCCATGTTCCTCTCCAGCATTTCCATCTCCTTTAGTCCAAGGAACGCGCCTCTTCTCCCCGTGTGCTGGTAGCGTTGATCCAAAAAGCCTTCCAGTTCCTGGCCCACCGAGTCGAAACTCTCCAGAACCTGGTATGCCGCGAAGTTGCCTTTTGCGCCCAGCTCCTCCCTCGCTTTGTCCTTCGCCTGATCGGCAAGTTCGCTTGCCAGTTGCTTCACGGCGTGGATTGGCGCGTTGCAGTGGCAAAAGACCATGCCCGCACTGTACGTCAGCTCCTCATCCTTCGCCAGTTTCAGCGGCGGCCACTTTCTGGCCTCTTGGTAGAAAGTGGTCAGCGCTTTCCATCCCAGCCATGCCGGCGTTATCAACGTGACCTCGTCGCCGCCGTACACCACAATCTCAATCAGGGGCTTCCGCTTCCGACTCGCTGTCTTCCATTCCTCCCTGGCCAGCAGCGTGCGGAAATAGCCGCTCTGCTGCTCCTTCGTCGTCTTCGCAAACAATCGGTATCTTGCTTCGGTGTCGCACTTCTCCGCTACTTGGCCAAAATTGTTTCCGTCGAACCGCAGTACGGCAAGTTTCCTTCCCAGATTGCCGAACCGCCCGTCATCTTCGGCCAGTTCGTTCAGATCCTCTACCGCGTCGAAATCGCCAGCCTGTGGGCCGAGAAGGTCCTGTAGTAGTTCCGTCTTCTTCTCCCGCCCCTGTTTCCGCCTGGCATATGTGAAATCGCTCTGGTTTCTCTTCTCCGCCAGATCGTTGCGCGGCACGGCTGGCCTGACGCGATCGATGTCGCACACCAGCTCTCCCTTGAGTGGCGGATATACCACCGAGGGCGCCTGCATCTGGTTCCATCGGATTCTTCCGTTTAGTTCCGCCAACTGCCGTGCGAATGCCCCTTCCACCTTCAAGCAAGCGGCCACCATGACCGTCGCGTGCTGGAGAATTTCGTTGGACGCCTTCTCCCGCACCTTATTCTCAACCTCTTCCGCGCTGGCGCCTTCGATCTCAAAAAGACCTTTGGACGACCCCGAAGAAATCGGCTTGCATTCCAATTTCGCAGCCACTTCCTCCGCGATATCCAATACCGCCAACCCGCCGCCCCGGGTTGTGCTCAAGTCCTGACAGTCCCCAAAGAGATTGTCCAGGTTTACCGCCTCAATTGCACATAGAAAAGTCATGAGAAGTTAACGCCCTTTCTGTTTTTTTCGCAGATGCCAGTGGTACAAGCGCGCCCCCAGCAGTGCGGGCAGCAAAAACCCCAACGATATCATCCCGTCTCGCAGAAATACATCCGGCACCCATTTCTTCAGCAGGCACTGCAAGGGCTGGATGAATACATTCGCCCCGAGGAAACTGAAGGCCAGCCCAATTGGAATTACCCAGAGGTTGATTAACTCCCATCGCTTGGCGCTACGCTGCTCTTCGCGTGCCATCAGCCAGTTCCCCAGCAGCGCATTGTCGTCGGTCACGCCCGAATACAGTGCATCCAGGGAGAGCCGGCTCCGCAAGCGAGAGTACAGTTCCTGGCACTGCACCTGAGGGCTGATCTCTTGAAAAGAACGGCTGCTTGAAAACACGGCCATCCTGTGCTGGATGCTCTCGATCTCGCTCAACAGGGCAGTGTTGTCCCATCTGGTATTGTCCGCCGCGCGGGCAATTCGGTCTTGCATATCCAGCAATGCGGCGCGCTGATAGTGGGCCAGCAGGAACATCTGATAATGTTGCCTGCGCCATGACGTTCGTGTTCGTTCAAACCACGCTGGCCGATCCGCTGGCGCCGCGATCACGGTCAAGTAGGTCATCGGCCCAGTGAGGTAGCGGTGCCTCCGTTTCGCGTCTTCTTTGTCCCACCAGCGGTCATACGTGGCTTCGGCGAGAGCTTTGTCCCGGAACGCCGGGGCATAGCGCTCAAACTGGGCGGAATCGGCCTCCGAAAGTGCCAACCACTCGTCCGGTTCAAGACCGGCAGGGTCCTCCAAACCGAGGAAAGCCATCACCGGAATCCGATAATCGCCAAGCGGGCGTGCGCTGATCCCCGCTTTCGCCAACGGACCGAGAAGGTCGCGCCAGTGCCGGAAGAGTTTCGGTTCCATTGTGTCCAGCGCACTCTGCATTTCAAGACTCCGGTCGGCTTGTTCCTCCCCGGTTCAGGGCGGTGTCCCCCCGATGTGTACTCCCTCAATTCCGCCACCGCCCCGCCACACGGTCGCCTTGGCGTCATGCGGACCCACCTCCTCCTGAACCGAAAAGTAGTGCTGGAAATACGCCGTCCGCATCAGGCTGATCGTATTCCGGGCGCTCTCCCATGTCACCGGTCCTGTCGCCTCCAGGCGGAGCGTGAGAAGTGCAATCTCCCCGTCAAACGAATGGAACAGGGTCTCGCGGATGACAAACTCTTCCTCCCAGTTCGCTTGCTCAATCTTCAACTTCTTTTCGGTGAGGCGGGGTAGGCTGTACAGGTCGAAATGGGTGGTATCTACGCGGTCGCCCGGTTGCGAGTCCTTCTTTCCGTACAGAAAGTTCTGTACAAAGGGGTGGAAACACACCATCTCCGCGTACGCGTACCCATCCTCATCTGGCCGTCCATTGCGCTTCACCAGGTCTTTGATCTGCCCCCACCCGTTCTCGATGAGGGCGCATTTCACGCCCTTGCGCCCCGCTTTCCCATCGCCGCAGTCTCTGAGCCGGAGGGGCCAAACAAAAGTCACATCGAACGGGTTGACGAATATCTCTTTTCGAGTGGCAAAATGCGTATCGCTTTCCCTGCTCATTCTCCCGTCCCCATCCGATATTTCCCCATCCCCATACTCGTCCCGCTCCCCACACTCAACCATTCCCCCGCCCGGAAATACCCCGCCAATTCCGTCAAATCCCCCTCAGCCTCCAGCCGCCCGATCACCCCGTCCATCTGCACCCGCCGCCCCTGCCTTCCGCTCATCCGGTCCCACGCGTACAGCCGGAAGTCCGCCCTCTCCGTCTTCACCGCGTCCGCTTGCCGAAACAGTTCGTGCATCCACGTGTGGCCGCCGTCTGTGCTTCCATCTCCATGGATCTCGCTCAGTAAGTGAATCCGCCGCAGCAGCGCATGCACAATCGCCACGAAATCCGGCCTCAGGTTGTACCGTTCTTCCGTCCGGATCCGCAACGGCGTCAGAAACTCAACCGACAAACGGCGCACCGCCGCCGTCGTCTCCTCCGGTTTCCACAACGGCGGCTCCGCCACAAACCGCCGCGTCATCCCGTCATACACCACCTGGTTCGCCCCCACCGCCGACACCACGCTCCGGATCCGGAACCGCCCGCCATACCGGCCATCGCTGCCCATTCCCTCAAATACCCGGATGAAATGCGGTAAGTAGTCGATCCCCCGTCCGATCAGAGTGATCCCCAAATCCAGGCTCGTCCCCGCCGCAAGCTCGGTCCCGTTATCCAGCGGCGGTACCAGGACAAACGGATGCGGCGCGTTTGGATACTTCCTCAGCACCGTAAACCGCTCGGCGATCACCGGAGTCTCAAAAACCGTGGAGTACGGACAAGTAGCCAGATGCGGACATCCGCTGCAGACCGGCGTCCGGGTCGCACACACCAGATCCCGGAAGTACTCACCAAACCCGCCCCGGAATATCGCGCCTTTATATTCCGGAACGCGGAACGCTCCCAGTGTCTCCAGTCGAAAATATAGCGGACTTACCCGGAGCGATAGTAGCCTCGTTGGTCCCAACTGTGCCATCTCTCGAACCCGCAACGATAACACATCCCGCGGGTAAAAAGGTCTCTTATTCGTGTCTGCCCCGCTTTTCTTACAGACGCTGATGCGGTTCGGTTAGTCGCACCCCCCCACTTACACCAGTTGCACCTGCGGCCTCCTTACCTTTGGCGCCACTTTCCTTACCGCCCAACATGCCAGCGCCACCGCCAGCACTAAGTCGTCGTGCTCCCCACTCCGCCACGCCCCAAACTGCTCGTGCCCGCTCCCCGTCACATTTACTCGCATCTCCGCCATCTCCTTCATCAGCGTCCCCCCCTCTTTCATCCCCTCCGCAATCTGTAACCCGCCCTGCTGCATCAATACCTGCAAACCTACGATCAGGTCCCGCTTCGGTACCCGGTAATACTCGTCCGCGTATCTCTCCGTATCCCCGCCCGTAATCGTCACCGGCCACAGCCGCGATTGCAAATCCTCCTGCCGCAGCAGATCCACCACCGCCGGCCCCACTCCCGTCCCGTCTACCACCAGGTGCCGCCGTTCCGCGCCCGCCAACTGCCGCGACCGCATCGTACTTCCCACCCGGTAAACCACCTCCGGATACGGCGTCCCCAACGGCATCCGCTCCAGATGCCGCAGGCTCAGCGAGGTCTCCTTCCGGAATTCATACGCCACCCCGTCCCACGCCCCGGCGTATTCCAACCACTCCACCACGGCCAGCGCCGTCGGGTCCTGCTTTTGCCCCAAATCCAGGCCTACGAAATATATCTTTCTCATCGCTTTCCTAATCGAACTCCAGCGGCTTCACCTCGCGTGTCACCGCCCGCTCCACCAGTTCCCGATCGAAGATCCCACTCACCGAATCCACGAACTCGCACTGGTATTCCTGGTGGTACCATCGCTCTCCCATCGTCCTTCGCTCCTCTTCCAAAAACGCTGGCTGGATGCGCGGGCATTCGTCCGCCGCCACTCGCACTCGCTCCCATTCCGCCCCGCCCTCCGCCCACGTCTCATAAAAAAATCCCCGCTTCCCAAACGGCGTGCTCATCAGCCACAACGTCCCGTTGCTCACCGCCATCATCGGCCGCACTGCCAGGTACATCTCATCCTCCACTCGCGCCGCCTCGTCCACCAGCAGCAGCGACACCGCCGAAAAACCCCGTACCGTCGATTCGTTCCCCGGCACTCCCACTATCCGCGACCGGTTCGGCAGTAACAGCGACATCTCGTTGTCTCCGTCCCCCTTCGATCGCAGCCCCAGCTTCCGCACGAACCCTTCCGCCTTGCGCAGGAACTCGCCAGTCTGCCGCGCGCTCGGGCTCACCACCAGCGTCAGGCTTTCCGCCACCGTGGACGCTTGGTGTACCGCCTTCGCCGCCGTCACCGTCGATTTCCCCCACTGCCGGGTGCAATTCATCACCACCCGCTTGCTCTGCGTCGTCAGCACGCGCTCTTGCGCCGCGTCCGGTTGGAATTTCAACTTCTCCTTCACCCACTCTGTCGCTCCCGCCCCATTGACCATGTCCGCTGGATCCCCTTTGCGGCGCAGTGGCCGCACCGTTTTGCTCTTGTTCGTAACCCACATCCCGATTCCACTCTACTCCGCGACCCTCTAAATTCAGACCAAAATACCTGAATTTACACGCTCTATTGAATCTCATTTAATATGATTCTTCTGTTTAGAATCAATCAGTTACCTATAAAATGCTTGGACCCGTAAGATATCATGTCACTAGGTGATCATGATTTCTCAAAAACGAATCCTCGCGGCCCGCGCCAACGGTGCGCTTTCCCGCGGACCCAGGACCCCGGAGGGCAAAGCCCGTTCCCGCAACGCCATCCGTAGCCGCCGCCTGACCGATGGCGTTGTCCTCGCCCAGGAATCCCGCGAAGCCTTTCAGGAACTGTTCAATTTCCATGTGGATTGCTTCAGCCCCCTCAATGACGTCGAACTCGGCATGGTCGAGGAGATGGCCTCGGCTTATTGGCGCCTCCGCCGCAACTGGGCCATCGAGAACTACCTTCTCGAATCGGCCGCCGCCGCCCAACCCGAAGGCCCCGAACTCCCCCGTATCGCCGCCGCTTTCTCTGAACTGGCTGCCGGGCCCCAACTTCCCAACCTCCATCGTTACGAAACCCGTCTCCATGTCATGTACCAGCGCGCTCTTTACAACCTGCTGATTCTGCGTAGTGCGAAAAATCGCTCCGAACCCAAGAAGTCCCGTGTTTCCACCATTTCTGCCGCTTTGCCTGAACCCAACGAACCCAGCGAACCCAAGGCCGCATAACCTCCTCACCTCTACAAAACCAGAACTTCTCCCCAATCCGCGGGTTCGTTCTGTAGACTATTTCAGCTATCCATATGCGTTTATCTCTATTTGCGATCTTCCTGGCCGTCACCGCCGCCGGGGCCGCCGCCGGCGCCGAGCCCGCCCTCAATCCCACCTTTGAGAGCGCCACCCCCCTCTCCGCCCTCTCCCCCATCGACGCCCTCGTGTTTGACCGCCTGAAACGCCTGGATATCCAGCCTGCCAATCTCTCTTCCGACACCGTATTCCTCCGCCGCGCCTTCCTCGACGTTATCGGCACCCTGCCCACCGCGCAGGAAGCTGCGGAGTTCCTCGCGGACCGCGACCCGGCCAAACGCGCCGCCCTCATCGAGCGCCTCCTGGAACGCCCCGAATTCGCCGACTATTGGGCCATGAAGTGGAGCGATCTGCTGCGCGTCAAGGCGGAGTTCCCCATCAACCTATGGCCCAACGCGGCCCAGGCCTACCACCACTGGGTCCGCGCCGCCATCCGCGAGAATAAGCCCTACGACCGCTTCGCCCGCGAACTGTTGACCGCCAGCGGTAGCAATTTCCGCGAAGCGCCGGTGAATTTCTACCGCGCCATGCAGAGTAGGGAAACGCCCGCCATCGCCCAGACCGTGGCCCTGACTTTTATGGGAACGCGCGCTGAAAACTGGCCCCCGGAACGCCTGGCGGCCATGGCCGGTTTCTTCTCCCAAATCGGCTATAAGGAAACCACTGAGTGGAAAGAGGAGATCGTCTATTTCAAGCCTCGGCCCGCCGGCGCCCCGGCGATTCCCGTCGCCTTCCCCGATGGAACCCCGGCCCGCCTCGCCCCCGGCCAAGACCCGCGCCAGGTGTTCGCCGGCTGGCTGATCGCGCCCCAAAATCCCTGGTTCTCCCGCAACGCCGTCAATCGCGTGTGGAGCTGGCTACTGGGCCGCGGCATCATTCACGAACCCGACGACATCCGTCCCGAAAACCCGCCGTCTAATCCCGAGTTGCTCGCCTTTCTCGATCGCGAACTCGTCGCATCCCATTACAACCTGAAGTCCATCTATCGCCTGATCCTCAATTCCCAGACCTACCAGCTTTCTTCGATTCCCCGCACCGGCCACGCCGAAGCCGCGGCGAATTTCGCCTACTACCCGCTGCGCCGCCTGGACGCCGAAGTGCTCGTCGACGCCATCTGCCAAACCACTGGCACCACCGAAACCTACACCAGTGCCATCCCGGAACCCTACACGTTTATCCCCGAGGGCCAGCGGGCGATCGGTCTGCCCGATGGCAGCATTACCAGCGCCTTTCTGGAACTCTTCGGACGCCCGCCCCGCGACACCGGCCTGGAAGCCGAACGCAACAACCGGCTCACCGCGCCGCAACAACTTTACCTGCTGAATGCAAGCCACGTGGAGCGCAAAATCGAACAGAGCCCCAATTTCCAGTCTCTGCTCCGCAATTCCAAAGGCGGCCAGCCCCTGGTCACGGGTCTCTATCTGATGATTCTTTCACGCCCCCCGACAGCGGAGGAACTCCAGGCCGTGAACGCTTATTCCCAAAACGGAAACCTGAAGCCGCGCGAGGCGGTGATCGATCTGGCGTGGGCCCTGATGAACAGCGCGGAGTTTCTCTACCGCCACTAGAGGCGCGATATGATTCACACCCATCTCTTCCCCATCAATCGCCGTGAGGCCCTGCGCTGCGGCTTGTACAGCGCCTTCGGCCTGCTCCTCGGCGGCCGCGCCACTTCTCCGTTACTCGCCGCGCCCAAGGCAAAGGCGAAATCCGTCATCCAGATCTGGATGTGGGGCGGCCCCGCGCACCTCGATACCTTCGACCCCAAACCGGACGCCGGCAACGACTACTGCGGCCCCCTCAAGACCCCCATCGAAACCAACGTGAGCGGCATCCGCATCTCGGAACTTCTCCCGCTCCTCGCCACACAGGCCGACAAGTATTCCATCATCCGCGGTATGACTCATGGCGTGAACGCCCACGAGACGGCGTCCTACACCATGCAGACCGGGCGCGTCTCCGGAGGCCATGAGGTCTACCCCAGCGTCGGCGCCGTGGTCTCGCTCTTCAAGGGCTACAACGCCGGATACAAGGGTCTCATCCCGCCCTACATCGTGCTCACCGAACCGCAGGGGCGTTTCAGCGAAGCCGGTTTCCTCGGCTCACGCTACAAACCCTTCGCCACCGGCGGCGACCCCGGCCAAGCTCGCTTTGCCGTGGAAGGTGTGGTGGCGCCGGGCATCACCGACCGGCGCCAGCAAGATCGCCGCCAGTACCTGCATAAGCTCAACACCCTCGCCAACGCGCTCCCCGGCGATCCGCAACTGGTTTCCGCGAAAGAGACCGAGCAGCAGGCCTACGAACTGATTCTCGGCGATGCCGGCAAAGTCTTCGATCTCGCCCAGGAAAAGGACGAACTGCGCGACCGGTATGGCCGCAATACCTTCGGACAATCCTGCCTGGTGGCCCGCCGCCTGGTGGAGCGCGGCGTTCCCTACATCACCATCAATTACAAGGGCGGCTGGGACACCCATAAGCAGAATTTCCAGACCATGCGCCGCAAACTCCCGGAGATGGATAAGGGCATGTCCACCCTGCTCGCCGATCTCGCCCAGCGCGGTCTGCTCGACAGCACCATCGTCTGGTGGAACGGCGAGTTCGGCCGCACGCCGAAGGTGCAGTGGGAAGCCCCGTGGAATGGTGGCCGCGGCCATCACGGCGCGGTCTTCTCCGCCCTGGTGGCGGGCGGCGGCTTCCAGGGCGGTCACGTGGTGGGCGCTTCCGACGCGCGCGGCGAAGAGGTCAAGGACCGCCCGGTCTACCCGGTGGATTTGATCGGCACCATATATGACCTGCTGGGCATCGATACCGAAGCCAAACTGCCGCACCCCTTAGGGCTCCCCGCTCGCGTGATCGCCGCTCCCGCCGACGGCCTAAAGTCAGCCGGCCGCCTGAAGGAGATCGCCTAGCATGCCCGCTCCCAGAGGAAGCCGCAGCCAAACCCGGCAAAGCCGGAGCCAAACCGAACCAATTCGGCTCCGCCCCAACGGAGGTCATTTCTCCGGCCTTCTTATGTGTTCTCTGCGCTTTCCTCTGCGGTCTCTGCGTCTCTGCGTTGAATGCTTACTCGCTCTCCTCGCACTCTCCCTCGCCGCCCTCGCGCAGCAGCAGATGCCGCATGCCGGCTACGTGTACCCCGCCGGCGGACGCCAGGGCACCACTTTTGAAATCACCGTGGGTGGCCAGTTTCTGAATGGCGTGAAAAGCGCCTTAGTCTCCGGCGCCGGCGTGCAGGCTACCGTGGTGGAGCACTTCAAACCCCTCACTCCGGCGCAGGCCACCCAATTGCGCGACCAGGCCAAGGAACTGTCCGAAAAGCCCTCCCCCACCGCGCAAGATCGCCAGACCATTGCGGAGATTCGCGCCAAACTGGCGGGCTTCCTACGCCGTCCCACCACGCCGGCTATCGCCGAAACCGTGCGCGTGCAAATCGCGCTCGCCGCGGACGCCGCCTTGGGCGAGCGCGAATTGCGCCTCGTCACTCCAAACGGCCTCACCAATCCCGTGATTTTCTCAATCGGCCAGTTGCCCGAAGTTGGGCGCCCACCGGCCAAGGGCACCGGCGAATTGCCCGGCGCGCAGGCGGGGCGCGGCCGCGGGCAGGCGCGCAGCCTCACGCCGGAACCTCCCATGGAGATCACCCTGCCCGTCCTGGTCAACGGACAGATCACGCCCGGCGGCGTCGATCGCTTCCGCTTTCAGGCCGCCAAGGGGCAGCGCATCGTCGTCGCCGCCAAGGCGCGCGAATTGCTCCCCTATATCTCCGACGCCGTCCCCGGCTGGTTTCAGGCCACCCTCGGACTCGCCGATTCCCACGGCCGGGAAGTCCAGTATGCCGACCACTTCCTCTTCCATCCCGACCCCGTCCTTTATTACGAGATCCCCGAGGACGGCGCCTACGTGCTCGATATCCACGATTCCATCTACCGCGGACGCGAGGACTTCGTGTACCGCATCGAGGTGGGCGAGTTGCCGTACGTAACCGGCATTTTCCCGCTGGGCGGACGCAGCGGCACGCGCATCGCAGTCGAAGTGAAAGGCTGGAATCTCCCTGCCGCCAAGCTCACCGAGGGCACCAAAGGCAAGCCCGTCGGAGTCTATCCTATTGTGGTGCGCCGCGGCCTGTTGGTCTCTAACAGTGTGCCGTTTGCCGTGGACGCGCTGCCCGAGGCGTTGGATAAGGAACCCAACAACCGCCGGGAGAACGCGCAGCGCGTCCGTTTGCCGGTGATCGTCAACGGCCGCATCGATCAACCCGGCGATTGGGATGTCTTCCGCTTCGACGGGCGCTCTGGCGAAGAAATCGTCGCTGAAGTCACCGCCCGGCGCCTCAACTCGCCGCTTGATTCGCTGCTCCGCCTGACCGATGCCGCGGGCCGCGAACTGGCCGTCAACGACGATGCCGAGGATAAGGGCGCGGCGCTGCTCACCCACCAGGCCGATTCGCGCCTGCGCTACAAACTGCCGGCCAACGGCGCCTACTATCTGCACCTGGGCGATACCCAGGGCAAAGGCGGCGCGGACTTCGCCTATCGCCTGCGCATCAGCCGCCCGCAGCCCGATTTTGAATTGCGCGTGGTGCCCTCCAGCATCAACGCGCGCGCCGGCGCCACCGTGCCGGTGACCGTCTATGCTTTGCGCCGCGACGGCTTCGCCGGTGATATCGCGCTCACGTTGAAGGACGCGCCCTCGGAATTCCTCTTGAGCGGCGGCGTCATTCCGGGCAGCGCGGAGAGCGTTCGCCTCACCTTGACCATGCCGTCGCGCCCGGAAGGCCCGCGCAGCCTCGCACTCGAAGGCCGCGCCACCATCGCCGGCCGCGACGTGCGCCGCGCCGGTGTGCCGGCCGAGGACATGATGCAGGCCTTCTACTACCATCATCTGGTGCCGGCGAAGGACTGGCTGGCCGAGGTCACCGGAGCGCCGCGGCCCAACGCGCGCGCCGCCTGGAAAATCCAGACGGAGACGGCCGTCAAGCTGCCGCGCGGCGGCGCCGTCCCGGTGCGCGTCGTGCTCACCGCCCCCCGCATGGCCGACACCCTCCGCTTGGAACTCAACCAGCCGCCGGAAGGCATCACCATTCAAGAAGTGGAGACCGTGCGCGATGGCGTGGCGATCATTCTGCGCGCCGACGCGGACAAGGTCAAAGCGGGATTAAAGGGGAACTTGATTGTCGATGCGTACATGGAACGCGCCGCCAATCCGGGAACCACGCCGCAGGCCGCCCGCCGGCGTGTCCCGCTGGGCACGCTACCTGCGATCCCGTTTGAAATCGTGGAGCGCGCCCTTGAGTAGGAGAGGCCATCGCCTTTTGTGGCTTGTCTATGCTTGGCCAAAAAGAATGCTCGGCAGACGAAAAAAGGCGACCGTTTGTCCCACCGTGGACCGTACTACCTGTACGGCTTGGAGCGTGCAGCCGCGGTGAACTATCCTCGCCCGATGCGGCGGATCACTGAGCCCATTTCGTCGGGAGTGGCGCGGGTAAAGCCGGCCGATGCCTGGGCCGGAGCCGGGCTGGCGGCTTTGGATGACCGCGAACTCGCAGTTTTCCCGGAGCGGGCATCAGCCGGCAGCGGCGGGACGTCCACCAGATAGTCGTACACGCCGCGGCGGCGCTCGGCGGGTTCCGGCGGAATCACTATCCGCTTCTCCAGAATGGTGCAGCCCTCTACCGTCCCGCCCACTTCGTGATTGAAAGGAGAACGGACTGTCTTGGTCATGGCGTACCTACACCGCGACCGCTTTGAGAGCCGCCGCCGCGGCGTCTGCTACCAGTTTCTCGCGCAACGCGCGAATGCGCTCGCGTTGCAACGCCCTGCTTTTTCGAATCCGGTGAAAGCGTGCTTTGTCTCCGTGAAGTGACGACATGGTAACTCAAGATTAGCAGGTATCCGCCTACTTCGCTAAAATGTGGACACATGCGTAACTTCGGCGTTAGATTCCTTCTGGGTGCTGTGCTCATTGCGTCACTCGCTCCCCTTCCGGCACAGCGCAGCTTTTCGGGCTCCGCCGAAATTGAGCAGTCGCTGCATAAGCTCAACGAACTCGGTACGATACTGCACATTGCAGCCCACCCAGACGATGAACGCACCGCCGTGCTCGCCTACTTCGCACGTGGCCGGCACATGCGCACGGCCTACCTTTCGCTGACGCGCGGCGAAGGCGGCCAGAACCTGATCGGCTCCGAACAGGGCGCGCAACTCGGCATCATTCGCACCCAGGAACTGCTGGCCGCGCGACAGATCGACGGCGCCGAGCAGTTCTTCACGCGCGCCATCGATTTTGGATTCACGCGCACCGCCGAGGAGACGCTCCGCAAATGGGGGCACGACCGCATTCTTTCGGATGTGGTGTGGGTGATCCGCCGCTACCGGCCGGACGTGATCCTGCTCGGCTTCAGCGGGACTTCCCGCGATGGACATGGGCAGCACCAGACGTCGGCCATGCTCGGCAAGGAGGCATTTGCCGCCGCGTCGGATCCAACAATGTTTCCCGAACAGTTGAAGTACGCGCCGGTGTGGCAGGCCAAGCGGTTGGTGCAGGCGGCGGGGTTCGGCGGCTTCGGTTTAGCCGTAGGCGGTAGGGGCGGACGCGGCGGCGCGGCTCCCGGACAGCCCGCGATTGCTCCGCCCGCGGCCGATGCCGAGACGCAGCCGGCGGGGCCGGATGCCGATACCGGCTCGTTCAACCCTATCCTGGGCTACTCGTATGAGGAACTGGCGGTGCTCAGCCGCAGCATGCACCATAGCCAGGGCACCGGCGCCATGCGCCGTCCCGGCGCCGGCCGCGCCGCCTTCACAATCATCGGCGGAGCGCCCGCGACCACGGACCTGTTCGACGGCATCGATACGACGTGGAATCGTCTGCCCGGCGGCAGCGCGGTCAAGGCTCTTCTCGACCAGGCGATTCGCAATTACGATCCGGAGCATCCCGAAAGGGCGATTCCAGCGCTGCTCAAGGCGCGCCCGCTCGTCGCCGCGATGACGGACCCCCTGGCCAAGGCGAAGCTCACCGAACTTGATGAAACCATCGCGCAGTGTGCCGGGCTCTTTGTGGAAGCGCAGGCGCGGCAGGCCGAGGTGACGCCCGGCGCGACGCTCAATATTGCAACCACCGTGCTCAATCGCTCCACCGCCAAGGTTGGCCTCGACGGCGCGCGCGTGGAAGGTATCTGGAATCAGGACGGGCAGGCCAAGCCGGCCAGCCTGGGATACAACCAGAGCGCCAATGAAGCTTTCAGTCTGGTCGTGCCCGCCAACCAGGCTTACACCCAGCCTTACTGGCTGGTGAAGCCAGCCACGGCCGATGTCTACCAGGTGGATGACCAGATGCTGATCGGCCTGCCCGACACCCCGGCCGCGGCCCAGGTGCGCGTGCGGCTTACGGTGGAGGGCGGACCAATCGAACTGGTGCGGCCGGTACAAAATCGCTACGCCGACCGCGCGCGCGGAGAGCGTGTGCGCCCGCTCATGGTGATACCTACGGTGGCGGTGAATCTCTCCGAACCGGTGGCGTTGTTCCCCGATACGGCGGCGCGCAAAGTCCAGGTTTCGGTGCAGGCCAATGTGGCGAACGCACAAGGCGATCTGCGGCTCGAAGTGCCGGCGGGTTGGAAGGCCGAACCGCGCTCGCAGAGTTTTCAGATCGCCGTTTCCGGCGAGCAGCGCGTAGTGACGTTCGAGGTGACGCCGCCCGTGGGCGAGACGACGGCCAGCCTGCGCGCCGTCGCTAAAGTGAACGGGCGCGACATCGCGTCGGGGATTCAGGTGATCGCGTATCCGCATTTCCCGCCGCAGACCCTGTTCCCGCCGTCGGACATTAAGCTGGTGCGCGCCAATATCAAAGTGACGGCGAAGAAGGTCGGTTACATCATGGGGGCGGGCGACGAGATGCCGGAAGCGCTGCGGCAGCTTGGGCTCGACGTCACGCTGCTCAGCCAGAGCGATCTGGAGCAGGGCGACCTGAGCCGCTTCGACGCCATCGTGGCCGGGGTGCGCGCCTACAACGTGCGTGCCAATATCCGCGCCAACCAGCCGCGCCTGCTCGAGTACGTAAAGAACGGCGGCACATACGTGGTGCAATACCAGACCGGCGACAGCCCCGACCCTACCGCGCCGCGCGGCCAGGCGCAGCCGCCCAATCCGTTCAATCAGCAGCAGGGCACGCCCGTGACCACCAACCTGGGGCCATACCCGTTCGCCGTGCCGGGCGGCAATAAGTATCGCATCACGGTGGAAGAGGCGCCGCTGAAGTTTCCCCACCAGGACAGTCCGCTGCTGCAATTCCCCAACCACATCAATTACAAGGATTTCGAGGGTTGGGTGCAGGAGCGCGGCGTCTACTTCGCCGTCCAGTGGGACGCACACTACCAGACCGTGCTCTCCTCGCAGGATCCTGGCGAGCCACCGATGGAAGGCGGGCAGATCTGGACGCGCTACGGCAAGGGCATTTACATTTTCACCGCGTATTCGTGGTTCCGGCAGCTTCCAGCGGGGGTGCCGGGGGCGTATCGCCTGTTCGCCAATCTGCTGAGCGCGAAGTAGTCCCGTGGTGGGGCGGGCAATCTTGCTTGCAGCCGCCTATCGGGCGGCGTTTCGCCGAGTGCGAGAAACTCTCGCCGCTTGAAAGAGCCGCCTAAAAGGCGAGGATTGGCTGCCCCACGTCACCGAGGGACGGCCGCGTTGTGGGCGGGTCTCATGGACTGCTCAATTTCGGATAGATGAGTCTTAATATGCGCGCATTTGCTCCGCTCGCGCCGCCTTGATATCATGGAAAGGTTCCTTGTGGTGGGATTAGCTCAGTTGGTAGAGCGCCAGATTGTGGTTCTGGAAGTCGTGGGTTCAATCCCCACATCCCACCCCACCCTCCCGGCTCTACGCCAAAAACGGGGGATCCCCCCAATCCCAAACCTTCTAAGAACATAACACCTTCACTCTAAGTCGGTAGTTTTCGAAGTTGCGGAAACCGTAGGCAACCCTGTTGATGGTCTCCATTTTGTTGTGGAAGCCTTCGGTGGTGCCGTTGTTGCGGGTGAAGCGCCACATGGTGGCAACCTCTTCCTTCCAACACGGAGGGGCAGCGCAGGGAGTGTCGTTCGGAGAACTGGCGCTGCAGCCCGTGACGAAAGTATCTCTCCACGGTGGCCGCTGCGATGGCTTCGCGTCTGCCCACACAACTGCGGTTGATGCCGTCGAGGTGCAGCCGAAACATGGCCTCGCGGCACGGCTCGGTCGCGCGTTGACAGCGCAGCACGCCTGGCAATGGCTGGCGGACCTGCCGTCCGCAGTCCAGGCATAGCCACTTCTGTGCCCGTCTGGAGACGGAACGGGTGATCGGCAACGACTGGGTAGTGCGCTATGAGAACCGGTATTTGCAGCTGCAGACGTCGGGGCGTCGGCACGCCCCGGCCAAGGCGAAGGTGGTGGTGTGCGAGTGG
>JANYAH010000117.1 GCA_025361425.1 Candidatus Solibacter sp.
CTCACACGTATCACGAAAATGCGCGAAAGCAGGAGCTAAGAATAAACGGCTCGTTCGCCGGTTTTCCACAGCCGGGCGCGGCTACTACTGTGGATATCTCTCTATTTTCATTTTCTCTCCTGCAGCCACTATAAGGGGGTCCGCCCCACTGTTTCCGCAGGATTCGCAGCTTTGGCAAAACGAAGTGGCATTGCTATCTTACGCCGCTCTCAGGCGTTCTCGCCGGCGTCCTCAGGAATGGGTTCCGCCTGGAGCATCCCTTCCAGAAGTTCCCGCGCTTCCGCCTCGCGGTCGCGCGCCACCTGCACCTTTACCCACTTATGGAGAAACGCATCCACGTCCCCGACCAGCGTGGCGATTTGGCCCAGAACAAAGAACGGAATCTCCGCCTCTTTTAGCAATCCCTTTGCCAGAGCAAGCTCGATGCTGTCGTTTGTCTCTAGCACTACGACCAGGCCAAGAGCGGGGTCGAAGGGATGAGCTTGCGGCTCCGCGGGAGGCGTTCCGGCTAACAGGGAAACGTGGCAATCGGAGCACTCGGTGAAACCGTCGCGGTACTCGACGCGACATTGAGGACAATACACGATGCACCTCTCGCCCAAGTGTAACGCCTACTCCTCGATTCGAAACGTGATCTTCGAGCCTTCCGCGCCGCCCGTGTAGACGCGCTGCGTCGCCTTGACGAAATCGGTTCTCAGGGCTTTTGGAATGTCCATAAACTTCTGGGGATTGCGGTCGGTCAAGGGAAACCAACTGCTCTGAATCTGCACCATGATGCGGTGGCCGGCGCGGAAGGTGTGCGCGATATCGGGCATGGCGAAAGTGATGCGGTCGGGCTTACCGGGTTCGAAGGGCACGGGCTTCTCGAAGCTCTTACGGAATTTGCCGCGGAACGGTTCGCCGCGGACTAACTGCTGGTAGCCTCCCATGGCGGACACGCCGGGCGCGGGCGCCGGATTGCGGTAGTCGGGCGCGTCGCCGGGGTACACATCGATAATCTTGACGTCGAAATCCGAATCGGTGCCCGTCGTTGAGACCCGCAGGTCCACCGCAATCGGGCCAAACACGCTCACGTCGCTACCCAGCACGGCCGATTTGTAGACCAGCACGTCCGGGCGCGCGGCGGCGAAGCGCTGGTCTTCCGTCATGTAGCTATTGAGCACGCGCGTCGCCAGAGTCCCGATATACGGGACGGGCTTGTTCGGGTCGGAAAGGTATTCGTCGAAAGCGGCTTGCGCGGGTGGCTGCCACGCAAGCGCGCCTTTGGCATCCAGATAGATCGCGGTGGGCTTGGCGGCGGCAGGCGGCCACCGGTCGAACTTGCGCCACTGATTCATCCCCGTCTGAAAGACGTACGCCCTGGGAAAAACTCCATCGCCGCGGCCCTTCAGGTAGTAGAGGAAGAACGGCAGTTCGATGCGTTCCCGGTAATAGACGCTGGTCTTGGAGCCGAACGTGACATTGCCGAGCCGGTCGCCATCGCCGCTCGCGAAGCCGCCGTGATTCCACGGACCCATGACCAGCATATCGACGGCGGGGGGACCGTTCTTCTCCATGAACTCGTGCTGGCGCAGCAGCCCTTGCGCATCCTCGGTGTCGTACCAGCCGCCCACCAGCATGACGGCGGGCTTAATGTTTTTCAGATATTTCCAGATGGCACGCGACTGCCAGACTTCGTCGTAGGTGGTGTGGTCGAGATTCAGGTTCCACAGCGGCTGCTTGTGCTTGAAGTACTTTTCGTCGGCGTTGGCGAGGCTCCCCATTTCCAGGTAGAAATCGTAGCCGTCCGGCGTGCCGAACTGAAAGGGCATCGCGGGCTGGGGAGGCTCTGGGTCACGGCCCTCGCGGTCGCGGAAGCCCATGTAGAAGCTGAAGCGATGGGCCAGCATGAAGGCGCCGTTGTGGTAGGAATCGTCGCCCATATAGTAGTCGGTGACCGGGGCCTGCGGCGCCACCGCGACCAGCGCGGGGTGTGCATCGATCATGCCTGCCGTGGCATAGAAGCCGGGCTGCGAAATGCCGTACATGCCCACCTTGCCGGTGTTGCCGGGAACGTGTTTCGTCAGCCAGTCGATGGTGTCAAAGGTGTCGGTGCTCTCATCGGTATCTTGGGGACCGCTCTTGACGGGCTTGTGCGGGCGGATGACCACGTAATCGCCTTCGCTCATGTACCGGCCGCGAATGTCCTGGTAGACGAAGATGAATTTCTCTTGCGCGAAGAGCGCGGAGGGGCCGAGCGTGCCACGGTACTGGTCGCTGCCGTAGGGTGCGATATTGTAGCCGGTGCGCTGCAGCAGCATGGGGTAAGTCTTGCTGTCCGTGGCGGCGTCCTTGGGAACGTAGACGGACGTGAAGAGCTTGACGCCATCCCGCATGGGGATACGGTACTCAAACTTGGAATAATGCTCGCGTACGAATTCGCGCCCCACGGACCCGGTGGCCGGAGACGCGGCGGCGGCAGTACCACGGCCCTGCGCACTCAACAGGCACGGGGCAAAAACAAGTAGAGCGACGAAATTACGCATAGCGGATGGATGGCTCATGATACAACTGAACGGCCCCTGTGGAGAAGCACGTACTCCGAGGAGACCGCTCCCTCACGGTGCACAAACCGCCGCCTATGCCACCGGCGCTCGCCCTCCGCGCGGCAGATACCGCGCCGCGCAATATCGATCGGCGCGTGCGGTGGACGAATATACTTCCGGCGCATCGCCATACGGATCGTGAAAACGCGCCATCATCTCGTAGAGGCGCGCCCGCATGTCGGCGGTCCACTTGTCGTACTCGGCTTCGTTCACCACGTTGCGCATTTCGTCGGGGTCGCGTTCCAGATCGTACATTTCGTCGAAGTCGAACCCGTTGAAGACGTACTTGAACCGGTCCGTGATGGCAATCCGCTGCGTGTACAGGAACTCGCCGCCGTAGTAGGCGCAGAGTATGTCGTCGCGCCACGGTGCACTCCGCGGGTTGGCGAAAAGCGGCTGCAACGCCGCGCCGTCGGCAAAAGGCAACGCCCGCGCCCCCGCCGCGGCCACGTAGGTGTGCGCCAGATCGTGCGTCTGCACCAGGCGCGTGGTCTTCGATCTGGCCTCCGTCTTCCCCGGCCAGCGCACAATCATCGGCACGCGGTAGCACTCCTCATAGGGCAGCCAGCCCTTGATCCACATGCGATGCGCGCCCACCATATCGCCGTGATCCGAGGTGAACGCCACCAGCGTACGGTCTGCCTGCCCCGTCTCATCGAGCGCCTTCAGCACACGCCCGATCTGCGCGTCCAGTTGCTCCGTGTACGCGTAGTAGTGCGCGCGACTCTGCCGGACATCGTCTTCGGTGACCGCTCCCCATGTCTCCGATTCGCGGCGATGCAGGCCGGGCTTGCCGGCGAACGTGTCGGCGAAACTCTTCGGCACCGGAATCGCGCGCGGATCGTAGCGATCCAGGTACTGCTTCAGCGGCAGGTAAGGGTCGTGCGGCTCCACGAAATGGACCTCCAGATGCCACGGCTGCGCGCCCTTGGCGAACCGCGCCATCATGCGCGACGCCAGTTCCGCGTTACGGTACTCCGGCGTGGCCTCCTCCGGACCCTCTTTGTAACCCCACATCGCGAAGGGCTCCGATCCCGGCCAGCGCATCATGCGCTGGTTGGTCACCTTCAGCCGCTCCGTGGAACGCGCCACACGGTCCGGGTTCAAATCCATCTTTTGCAGCAGGGCGGGGTCGCAGCCGTTGATCCCGGCGACCTCGTGAAAGCCGAAATCGAGCGGCGTGCGCAGGTAGCTGGCGTGCCACTTGCCGACATAGCCCAGACGATAGCCCGCCTCGCGCAGGCGCTGCGAGTAGAGCACCACATCCGGGTTCATATCGCGATGCACGGAGGGCGGCGAATGCACCTGGTTGTACACGCCGTTGTGCCAGTGGTAGGCGCCGCTCAACAGCATGGCGCGCGCCGGACAGCACACCGCCGAAGGCGTGTAGCTTCGCTCGAAAAGCATTCCTTCGCGCGCCAGCCGGTCGATGTTCGGCGTGCGGCAGCCCGACCGGCCGGCGATGGTCGCCCACTGCTGCTGGTCGGTCATGATGTGCAGGATGTTCGGCCGCTGGCACGCTTCGGGCGTCTGCGCGGCAGCCGTCGCCACCCCCGCCGCGCCCGCGAGAAAACTCCTGCGGTCCAATCTTTCTTCCGGCATGCGTCGTCGCCTCCGATCGCCTTTATTAGATCACCCTTCGAAGTAGGACAGGCCTCCCGGCCCGTCCCGGGCAGGCGAAAGCGCCTGCCCCGCGATCAATGCAGAATGTGCGGTACGGGGAAAACTAAGTGGCATTGGCCCTCTTGGCCTGCCGGTCCCATAATCCGGACGCACCTGACTAACAAAACGACAGGCCAGGATGCCTGTCCTACTGTTGTATAATTCAATCGACTTAGGTAATCATCCATGAATTCCTCCGATGCACCTCATCGCCGCCAGTTCGTCCGAGCTGCCCTGGCCACCGCCGCGTCCTACGGCCACATTATGGGCGCCAACGACCGCATACGCATCGGCGCCATCGGCACCGGCGGACGCTGCCAGCATCTGTTGAGCCAGTTGAAGCTCGCCGAACAGAACGAAATCGTCGCCTGCTGCGACGTTTATGAACCGCGCCGCTTAGAAGCCAAAGCCAAGTACGCCACTCCGGACGCGCTCACCTACCTCGACTACCGCGAGATCCTCGACCGCAAGGATATCGACGCCGTCGTGATCGGCACGCCAGACCATTGGCACGTGCCCATCACCATCGCCGCCGTGCGCGCCGGCAAAGACGTCTACTGCGAGAAGCCCGTCACCCATTCCATCGAAGAAGGCGCGGCGCTGATGGCCGCCGTGCGCGAATCCAAACGCGTGGTGCAGATCGGTCTCCAGCAGCGCAGTTGGGAACACTTTGCCCAAGCCCGCCAGGAGATTCTCGCCGGACGCCTCGGCCAAGTGACCATGATCCGCACCTATTGGTTCCAGAACCACATCCCATCGATGGGCAGAGTGCCCTCCTTCGACATGGCCAAGCTCGATTGGAAGCGCTTCCTGGGCTCCGCGGCCAACCGCCCCTTCGACGCGGACCAGTTCGGCAACTGGCGCTGGTATTGGGATTTCGGCGGCGGCGCGATGACAGATCTCTTCGTCCATTGGGTGGATGTCGCCCACTGGATCATGAACGCCGACACGCCCACGCGCGCCACCGCGACCGGCCTGAAGGCCGTCCTGGTGAAGCGCCAGACGCCGGACACGATGAGCGCGGCGCTCGCCTATCCCGGCAACGTAGTGGTGGAATTCGATAGCGCCCTGCTCGGCTACATCGAAGGCGGCGGCCTGATGATTCGCGGCACTAAGGCAGCCATGCGCCTGTGGCG
Source organism: Candidatus Solibacter sp. (assembly GCA_025361425.1). Lineage (GTDB taxonomy): Bacteria > Acidobacteriota > Terriglobia > Bryobacterales > Bryobacteraceae > Solibacter. Next base: position 5,384 of record JANYAH010000117.1, read on the forward strand.
TGGAGGCTTCGCGGTCTACGGCGAACTGGCGAACTACAGCGAAAGGCCCGAGCCGTCCAATGCCATCCTGGAAGTGAAATCCAAGCAGGATGGGACGCTGCCCCACCTGAAGAACTTCCTCGAGTGCGTGCGCACCCGCGCCACCCCCAACGCCTCCGTGGAAATCGGCGTCTCCGCCGCGTACGCCGGGCACGTGGCCAACATTGCCATGCGCGGTAACGGCGTGTGGATGGCATAATTCCGTCATGCGCGCTGAGTTGCTCTGCAACTGGCGCGCTGACGGGTGCTGGCGTTGTCGCAGTTATTCTACGACACGAACTGCCGCGGCGGCCCGAATGCCGAATAAAGACCGAGTAAGAGTCTGCGGCCCCACCACAGATCGCACCCCAAGATCTCGGCTATCGCTTCTTTGGAACCGTGCCCTGCCGCGGGTGGATTTACCGCCGTCGCGGGTTATGCCTTGGGCAACGGCGGCGCCACAACATGATATGGTGATGGTCATTCCCTGGAGGAGACCGCTTGAATTGTTCCGTGCACATTTGTACTTGCCTCTTAGTGAGTGCCGCTTTCGGGCAGGAGCCCGCGACCCGGCAATACCTGACGTGGCGGGACTATGCGGGCAGCACCGATTCCGCTCAGTACTCCGGACTCCGGCAGATCAATCGTTCGAATGTGAGTCAGTTGCAGGTGGCCTGGGTTTACCCGACGGGGGACGGCGGAAAATACTCCTTCAACCCGATCGTCATCGATGAGCTGATGTATGTGCTGGGAAAGGGCAATGCGATTGTGGCGCTCAATGCCGGGACCGGAAAAGAAGTGTGGGCCTGGGCGCCGGGCCCGGACACCCGGATTATCACCAATCGAGGGATCAACTACTGGGAAAGTAAGGACCGCTCCGACCGCCGCCTGCTGGTTGCCAGTAACCACTTCCTGCGGGCGATCGATGCTCGCACCGGAAAGCCGATTTTGTCATTTGGCGATGGCGGCAGCGTCGATCTGAAACAGGGTTTGGGACGCGATCCCAAGGCCATTTCACTGGTGCAATCCACCACCCCGGGCCGGGTCTTTGAAGACCTGCTGATTCTGGGGTCGGCGACGAATCAGGGATACGAATCGGCTCCTGGGGACATCCGTGCTTTTCACGCGCGCACCGGCAAACTGGTCTGGACGTTTCACACCATCCCGCATCCCGGCGAGTTCGGATACGATACCTGGCCGAAGGATGCGTGGAAGAGCGTCGGCGGCGCCAACGTTTGGGGTGAAATGTCGCTCGACGCCCAGCGCGGTATCCTCTACGCACCCACCGCCAGCGCCAAGTACAATTTCTACGGTGCGGACCGCTCGGGGGCCAATCTCTTTGGCGACTGCCTGCTGGCGCTCGATGCCCGCACCGGCAAGCGCCTGTGGCATTTCCAAATGGTACACCACGATATCTGGGACTACGACGACGCCACTGCGCCGAAACTTCTGACGGTGCGTCACGCGGGCAAAACCATCGACGCGGTTGCACAGGTCGGCAAGCAGGGATTCGTATGGGTGTTCGACCGCGAGACCGGCACGCCGTTGTGGCCCATCGAAGAGCGCCCCGTGCCCGCCTCCGACGTGCCTGGGGAGAAGGCATGGGCGACGCAACCGTTCCCGTCGAAACCGCCGCCTTTCGCGCGGCAAACATTTACGGTGGACGACCTCAGTCCGTTCCTCGGTCCGCAGGATCGCGCCCGTTTTCGCGACGAAATTCTCAGCGCCCGTAATGAAGGTCTGTTTACGCCGCCCGCCCGGCGCGGCACCATTCAGATGCCCGGCAACAACGGCGGAGCCAACTGGGGCGGCGCCGCGGTCGATCCTTCGCGCGGCATACTCGTCGTGGTTTCGAAAGATCTTCCCAGCCTGCTCAAATTGGAACCGAAGCCCAAGCCGGGGGCGGAATCTGCCGGCGTGCGATACGAGAGCGGCTTCGGCTTCATGATCGCCAGCGACGGAGTTTCCGCCATCGCTCCGCCCTGGACGTCGCTCACGGCTTATGACCTGAATGAGGGAAGCATCAAATGGAAGATCCCGTTGGGAGAAGTTCCGGAACTCGCCGCCAAGGGGTTTAAGAACACCGGCACGCATTACCCCAAAGTGGGGCCGGTCGTGACCGCCGGCAGGCTGATCTTCACCGGGACCAGGGATCGCAAGGTGCGCGCCTTCGACGTGGAGAGCGGAAAAGTGCTCTGGGAAAAAGAACTGGATGCGGCGCTGGAGGGCATTCCCGCGGTCTATGAGATCGGCGCGAAGCAATTCATCGTTTTCTGCGCTGCCGCGCAAGTGGGATTGACCGCCGCCACACAATTCCCCATCCGCGGCGCGTACGTCGCATTTGCTTTGCCGGACGGCGCGCCGCAATGAAACGGGCGCGCGCGCCGGGAAGCCGAATATCCCGAATGGCGGTCTCTACTCGCCGCCCCTCCTCCAGACGCACAAAGGGCAGGCCGTTGGGCCCGCCCTTTGTGTTGGTTGTCGAGCGTAGTTGACTTAGCGGTTCACTAGAATCCGAGGCGCAGGCCGAAGCGCACCTGGCGCTCGCCCGACGAACTCAGAATTCGCATGAAGTTACCACTGGTCACGCTGGCCGAGGAAACGCCGCCAAAGTGCGAAGTGTTTGGCAGGTTGTAGAACTCGGCGCGGATGGCCGTGTTGATCCGCTCGGTGATCTGGAAAGTGCGGTTGATCATCAAGTCGGTATTCCAGGTTCCAGGGTTGCGCAAGATATTGCGGCCCGTTGAACCGAAGCGGACGTCGGTCACCGCCTTAAACGCGGTCGGGTCAAAGTAGTACGAACCCCGCCCGATGGCGCCAATCCTTGTCCATGGCGCCACCTGGTCAGCCGTCTGTATATTGCTGGGAGCGTTCAGAGAGCCACCCGGCGCGCTGACTGTGAAAGGCATACCCGTGTAGGCTGACACTATACCATTCACAGACCAACCGCCCAGGATGTGGCCGGCTACGCCTTTGCTGGCAAACTGCTTGCCCTGGCCCATCGGCAGGTCGTAAACCCAGGCCATCTCCAGGTTATGGGTCCGATCATAGCCCGCGGCCGCGCGGTTGCGGCCGAACACCGGACCCCAGTTCCAACCCACACCGGCCCAGCCGTCGTCGTCGGTCATGTTGATGGCCTTGGACCAGGTATAGGCGCCCTGCAGCATCAGGCCCTTGCTCAGAGACCTGCGCACGCTTGTCTGCAGGGAGTGGTAGTTCGAGCTCAAGTAGCCATCCCACATATTCGTGGCCAGGTTACGCCCGATGGTCTGGAAGTACGGACGGCTCGCGGCGCCGCCGCCGGGCGATCCGGCGTTGATGTCGCGGTCGGCCAGCAGGTGCACGGACGCCGTGCCGACATAGGCGACTGACGCCAGGATGTCTTGCGGGAGACGGCGTTCCACCGTGAAGTTCCACGATTGCGTATAGCCGCGGTGGATCTGGCCGGCGTAGGGGCTGCGCATGTCGGCCGTCTTGGGCAGCGTCACGATCCCGCTGGTGAGGTCCGGCAGGTCCGGCGCCGGGATGCCCTGCGCCAGTGTCCTGGCCGTGGCAAACCCGTTGTCGGGCTGGTAGGAGTTGTTGATGGTCAGCGGGTAGAAACCGCGCAGCGGCCGCGAGAACGGCAGTGGGTCGAAGTTCAAGCCGTAGCCGGTGCGGATCACGGTTTTGTCGTTGAGACGGTAGGCGATACCCAGAGTTGGAGCGAACAGCTTGTGGCTCACCGTCACGCCGACGTCCTTCGGTACGGTGCCGCGGCCGCCCAGATACACCAAATTGGTAGCGGGGTCCAACCGCTCAATGCCCTTGCCCGTGGCGCGGGTCATCAGCGGATACAGTTCGTACCGCAGGCCGATGGTCATGGTTAGCTTGCGGGTCACCTGCCAGCGGTCCTGGGCATACCAACTAAACTGAAACTCCCGAGGAGTCATCGTGATGTACTGGTAGCTCTTCTCCACGTCATCCGACATGCCGAGCAGGAAGGCTGCATAACCATTGAAGTTATTTGTCCCCGCGCCACCGTTCAGGCTGGTGGCTCCGCCGCCGAAGCCAAAGTAGCCTCGCGGACCCGCGCCCAGTTCCGGCTGCCAATGGGTCATGCGGTAGTTCACCCCGTTAAAGCCAAAGCGAAACGCATGCTTGCTCTTCGTCCAGGTGACGTTCGCGCTCATCGTGTAGTTCTCTTCCACACGGGTGAGCGGCATCCAGCCGGGCACGCCGAATCCGTCGTAGCCGTTGATTGAGATGTTCGGGAAGCCCTGCTGCCGGGGATCGGGCCCACCGATGCCCGGAATGCCCAGGGTCGAGGAAAAGTCCTTGCCGAAGTCCACGCCTTTTACGGTCTGATCCTGCCGCTGATAGCCGATCACGCCGTCGAACAGAAGATTGGTCGTGAAAACCCGGTTGGTGCCCATCGACATGTTTTGCACTTTGGTATCGCCGGTGCCGGGGTCTGCGCCGGGTGCCGGGCCAACGCCGTCGCCAAACAGGTTCTTGCCGACCACCAGCGCCTTCATGCGGCCGTAGTGGCCGAAGATCTGCTGTTTGTCGCTCAAGTTGTAGTTGATCTTGACGTCGTTGTAGTCACGGTTGAACTTGGGCACCGCCGAAGCGAAGTAGTTCGCTTGCGTGCCGCTCAGGTTCGCGGTCGGGTAGTAGCTCTGAATCTTCAGGGCTTGCTGGCTCAACCGGTTGGTCGGGATCATGCCATTCGCGAATGCCGTGCGGTTTTTGCCATCGGCGGTTCCCGTGAGCGGATCGTATATGATAGTGCCGGAGCTGCTGAAATTGCCCGCCTTCATGTCGGCTGTTGGTACCGAATAGGTGCCGACCGCGCCGTCACGCTGCCGGGTGCCATCGAAGCTGTAGAAGAAGAACAGCTTGTTCTTCTTGATTGGGCCGCCAATGGTACCGCCATAATTGTTGTAAACACGCAGCGGCTTCGGCGACGCCGTACCGTCGGCAAGAGGATTCGCCTTGGCGAAATAGTTGAACGCCTTCAGGTGCTGGTTGTCGTGGTATTCAAACAGACTGCCGTGGACCTGGTTCGTGCCGGACTTAGTCAGCACTGTGACCGCGGCGCCGCCAGCCATGCCCTGATCGGAGTCTCCGGCGGCCGTGGTCACGTTCACCGTCTCGACCATCTCGGCGGGCATCACGTAGCCCGCGTGGTGCGGCAGCCAGAGGTTGACGCTGGCCGCGCCATCGATGCGCGTGACGTTGTTATTGGCGTTGGTGCCGTTGATGTTGGTGCGCAGCGAACGCCCGGGAGAGTCCGTGATGGAGTTCTGGAACGACGCCGGCGTGGCGCCTGGCACCAGGTTAATCAGGCTCTGATAGTTCCGAAAGCCCGCCAGCGGAAGGTTCGCTACCTGCTTGGAGTTCAATTCCGTGTGAGTGTCGGACTTGTCGGTCTGCAAAAGCGCGGCCGTGCCTTCCACCGTGATCTGTTCGGAGATCGCGCCAACGTCCATCTTAAAGTCGGAACGCGTCAGCGACGCCGCCGACACATGGATGTCCGTGTGCGTCTGCGTCTTGAAGCCCGTGGCGGATACTTTCAGATCGTAGTCACCGGGCGTCATGTTCGGAACCAGGAACCGTCCGGTTTCGTCAGCCTTCCCCTCGTACACCTGCCCGGTGGCTTTGTTGGTTAGTGTGATTGTCGATTGGACGATCGCGGCGCCCGAAGGATCCTCGATCTGTCCGACTACCGATCCATACAACGACTGAGCCGATGCAGGCATCGCCCAACCAAAAATCAGGGCGATAGCCATCACGGCCAGCACAAATCTTTGAGTATTTTTCAATTGTTCCCCCTAGTTAGTCTGAACGCCGCAGCCGTGCGCGCGTCGTAAACCCCATTGTCTTGGACTACGATTCTCGCAATTATAACGCTACAGCAGGTTAGTGTCAAGAATTTTCTCGAGAACCTTTTTTGTCATAATCATCACAAAACCAAAGGGAAAGCGCTGCCAACTGGACCCTGGATGACAACTTACACCATCCTCCGCGCTACCCGCGACAGGCAGCAGGACCTCAGAGTCTCGGGCCGGTGATGACGATCTCCGCTTCCGCGGCCGACTTCTGCATTGCCTGGTAGGTCTTCATGGCCGCCGCCGCTTTTTCGGACTGTCCGGCACCCTGGTAAGCGCGGCTGAGTTGGAAGTGCAGGCTGCCGTCGCTGTCCGCGGGGAGCGCGGCCACCAGATGGGGAATCGCCTCCGCGGAACGGCCCATCTGCAGCAACGCCCGCCCCAACACCGCCTGTGCAGCCGGATAGTCCGGCCGCAGACCAAGCGCTTTCCGCAGTGGCTCCGCTGCCTGTTCCGGCTGCTGCTGATTCATCAGGGAGTCGCCCAGAATAAAGTGCATTTCCGCCACCTTGGGGTCCTTGGCAATCAGCTCCCGAGCCATCTTCTCCGCCGCGGCGTAGTCGCGGCTCATATAGACCGAAGTCGCCAGTTCCTGTTCCAAATGGGGATCGCCGGGCGCTAACTCCAACGCAGCCTTCCATGCCTGAATGGCGTCACCGTGGCGGCCCAGATTGCGGTAGAGTTCCGCCAACACCTGGTGCGATTCCACCGAAGGCGGCAGCTTGGCCAACTGCGCGAACGCGGCGCGCGCCAACTCGTTGGCTGCTCGCGACTGCCAGTAAAGCGCTTCCGGCGACTTACGCGCCAGCGCCAGAGAGAGCGCCTGCGCGTAGCGGCCCTTCAGAAAGTGACACTCGCTGCTGGGGGCCGCGCAGGTCAGGGGCGGGAGCTTCCGTTCCATTTCCTCCTCCGCCGCGGCCCACTCGGCATGGCCGGTCTTGCGATAGACATCTGCCAGCCCGGTATGTACACCCCGGAAGCTGGCCTGGTGGTCCAACACGGCTCGGTAGAGCGTGAACGCTGCCGTATTGCGTCCCAGCTTGACCCGCGCCTCCGCGGCCAGCATCAGCCACCAAGGCGAGTCCGGCCCCATCTTCTCCAAGGCATCGAACGCTTGCTGAGCCACGGCCTCATAGGACCGGCCCAGCCCGTACCATGGCCGCGGATTGGCCGGATCGGCCGCCGCCAGCTTGCGCAGATGGGGGATGGCTGCCGCATAGCGATCCAGCATCAACAGTCCGTCTGCCAGCATGGCCCGGCCCTGCGCGTCGTCAGGCGCAATGGTCATCGCCTTTTCTAAAATCGGCACGGCCTTCGCCGGATTGCCCGTACGGAGATACGCCGCGCCCAGCAGCATCAGTGCCGGCAGCGCATTCGGCTGCTGTTTCAGTACGGTTTCGAAGTGCGGGATCGCTTTCGCATCCTCGCCGGAGAGGTGCAGCGCCATGGCCAGATTCAGCCGCAACCCCGGATTGGCGGGCATCCCCCGCACCAGTTTTTCGTAAAGCGGCACCGCCTCGGCATAGCGCCCGGCGGCCATCATCTGGCGCGCCCGCTGCGATTCGGCCGCCGCCGCGTCCGTCTGGGCGTTCAGCGGCAGAGCCGCCGAAATTCCCAACCACAGCCACACAGCAATCCGCGTCATGTTAGTTGTAGTGTACAGTCTGTAAAGGGATGCATCGCCTTTTACTGGTCTTCTTCGCCGCTCTTCTGGTGGCAGCCGGACCTGGCACCGCCGTACGTTTTCGCAATGTGGCCGGCGCCGCGGGCCTGCGTTTCACCATCGACAACGACCCCACGCCCGAGAAGCGCATGATCGAAACCATGGCCGGCGGTCTGGCGGTTTTCGATTATAACAACGATGGCCGGCCCGATATCTTCTTCACCAACGGCGCCGCGGGGCTGGCCATGAACAAGGACGCCCCGAAGTACTGGAATCGCCTGTTCCGCAACGACGGCGGCTGGAAGTTCACCGACGTCACCGCCGAAGCCGGCCTCGCGGGAAAGGGCTATGCCATGGGCGCGGCGGCGGCCGATTTCGACAACGACGGCAATGTCGATCTCTTTGTCGCCAACGTCGGCGGCAGCACGCTCTACCGCAATCTGGGCAACGGCAAGTTCCAGGACGTCACCGCCGCGGCAGGCATTCGCGATGACTTGTGGGCCGTGGCCGCGGTTTGGTTTGACTACGACAACGACGGCCTGCTGGACCTATGGGTGACGCATTACGCCAAGTGGCCCGCCGCCATGGACCGCTTCTGCGGCGATAGGGAAAAGGGAGTGCGCGTCTACTGCCACCCTAAGTACTTCCAGGGCCTGCCCAATTCCCTGTACCACAATCTGGGCAACGGCAAGTTCGAAGACGTCAGTGTGAAATCCGGCGTGGCGCAGCACCCGATGCGTGGCATGGGCGTAGCCATTGGCGACTACGACGGCGATGGCTTCATGGACGTCTTCGTCACCAACGACAACGCCCCCAACTGCTTGTTCCGCAATCTGGGCAACGGCAAGTTCGAGGAAGTGGGCCTGGTAGCCGGAGTGGCGCTGATGGACAGCGGCAAGCCCGTGGCCAGCATGGGCGCCGACTTCCGCGACTACGACAACGACGGCTGGCCAGACCTCTTCCTGGCCGATCTTTTCAACGAGACCTTCCCGGTCTTTCGCAACACGGGTAAGGGCGACTTCCGCGATGCCGGCTACGCCACACGTATCGGTCCCCGGAGCGCGAAGATGAGCGGCTGGGGCGTCGGCCTGTTCGATTTTAATCTGGACGGTTGGAAAGATCTCTTCTATTCCCGCGCCCATGTCAACGACTTGGTGGAGCAGTTCGAACCGACGCGTTACCGGCAGCCCAACGCCATTTTCATCAATGAGAAGGGCATCTTTCGCGACGGCTCCGCCGAGGCCGGCCCGGATTTCCAGGTGCCGCGCTCGCACCGCGGCCTGGCCTTTGCCGACTTCAACGGCGACGGCAAGATCGACGCCGTGGTATCGGCCCTGATGGAGCCAGCCGAACTTTGGGAGAACATCACGGAGACGGACGGCGACTGGCTGATCGTCAAGCTTCAAGGGGTGCGGGCCAACCGCGACGGCATCGGTGCGCGGTTGAAGTGGGGCGGGCAGTGGAACGTGATGACGACCAGTATCGGATATGCGTCCTCCGGCCACTTCGGCGTACACTTCGGCGTGCCCAAGGGACAGGGCGCGGACACGCTGGAGATCTGGTGGCCAGGTGGCGGGAAACAGTTGGTTACCGGGGTGAAGCCGCGGCAGGTGCTAGTGGTGCGCCAGGCGCCGTAGACACTTCAGTCGCGGGCGCGGCAGCCGAATCGGTAATCTCCATGCCAGTGCGGCTGGCGCCATTCGCACCGTGCGCTTTCGCGCGCGAGTGGAGTTTCACCACTATCGTCCTTGAGACATCACCACCCGAAGAATGTTATTGATGCGCGTGGAATAGCCGGCACCGTATTGTTGAAGCCATTCGAATACGTCGGCATCCAGGCGCACCGCCACCAGTTTCTTTGGAGGAGGGCGGAACGGGGAAAGCTGCTTATCGGTGAGCGCCGGAATATCGGAATAGTCGAGCTGAGAAACGCCCGCGCGTTTCTGCCTCCTGCCAACGCAGCCTAACGCCGCGTTCTGGCGTTCAGTAAGAGGCTTGTTCCAGATAGATTTTGCACTCACGCTGATCTGCTTCTCGAGCCGAGACGATGCGGATAACTTCTTCGCCATTTGGTTTGTCCTCACGATATACATGCACTACGAGCAGCGCAGCCTTTCGTACAGCACCGATCCCGTGCCAACGCTGTTCACCGTCGACCACGCGGTCTTTGCGAAGCATCGGACCTGGATCGGCGAATACGCGCGATGCTGTCTCAAAATCGATGCCAGCGTGCTTCTCTTGGCTCGACTGGTTCTTGTCTGCCGCCCATTCGAAGCGCATGTTGTTATACATAACGTATAACACATCCTCGGAGGCTCGTGCCGGCGGGAAAACGCGGGGCCCTTGACATGAAACGCGCGCCCAATTAAAGGTAAAGATGCCTGAATATCTTTTAAAAGGAGAAGTCATGGCACTATCTCTCGAAGAGCAGAGTTTCGCGGACCGCACGATTACGGCGCATGCCGGCCGGCCCGGCGCCCTGCTCGGCATCCTGGAGCGAGTCCAGGAACATCATCCGCATAAATTCCTATCGTCGGAAATCCTGGAGTACGTGGCGGCCAAGACCGATGTGCCGCTCTCGCAACTGTATTCCGTGGTGACCTTTTACGCCCTTTTCAATCTGGAGCCGCAGGGCGACCACACCATCTGCATCTGCCGTGGGACCGCCTGCCATACGCGCGGGTCGCGCAGCCTGTTGCAGCGGTTGCGCCTGGAACTTGGTCTTCCCGAGGAGAGCGAGGACGGCGCGGACAAGCTCTGCATGACCACACCCGACCGCAAATACTCCTTGCGCACGGTGGCCTGCTTTGGCCAGTGCGCGCTGGCTCCCGTCGTCGAAGTGGACCACGCCATTTTCGGACACATGAACGAGCAGACGCTGCACCGTGAAGTGGAGCACCTGACAAAGGAGAAGAAGAAGTGACCCGAATTCAGGATTTCGGCTCGTTCAACGCGGTGCGTGAAGCCGGGATGGCGAAGCTGCTCCCCTCGCGGCCCCGCATCGGCGTGGGCATGGGGACATGCGGCAAAGGTAACGGCGCCGAGGGCGTCTATCATGCGTTCGCCGAAGCTATCGCCCAGCAAGGCCGCGACGTCCGCCTGGCCTCGGTGGGGTGCTTCGGTTTCTGCGCCCAGGAACCGCTGGTCAACGTGCGCATTCCCGGCCGTCCGCTGGTAATTCTGCGTCGCGTGCAGACTAGCGACGTAGCGCGCATCCTCGACGATCTGGCGGCTGGTGCCATTACCGAAGGTCTCGCCCTCTGCAAGATCGAGGAGTGGGATCACCTGACCTCGCGCATCGTTTATGGACAGGGTTATCCCAACATCCCCACCTGGCAGAGCATTCCCTTCTTCAAACCGCAGAAGAAGATCGTGCTGCGCAATTGCGGCTCGATCTCGTTGCGGTTCATGTAGGCGCCCGGGTCGCCTTCGTCGGCATTGCAGATCACGAACTTTTCGTCGGCTACGGCTTTCCGCAGGAATTCCCACTTGAGGCCCGTCAGGAAG
>JANYAH010000010.1 GCA_025361425.1 Candidatus Solibacter sp.
ACATGAGGATGTGATTCAACGCCTGGTGCAGAGCGGGATACCCGTCATGGGCCATCTCGGCCTCCAGCCCCAATCCGTTCACGCCTACGGAGGCTTTCGAGTCCAGGGTCGAAGCGACGATTCGGCGCGAGATATTGCCCGTCAGGCAACTGCTCTCGAAGAGCTTGGCGCTTTCGCGATCGTGCTGGAGTGTGTTCCCGCCAACCTTGCACAGGAAATCACCAAATCTCTTCGCATTCCCACCATCGGCATTGGAGCCGGCGCCGAATGCGATGGACAGATACTGGTGCTTCAGGATCTGCTGGGCATGAACGTGGATTTTCGCCCGAAATTTGCCCGCCCGTTTCTTGATGGTGCGCGGAGCGTGCTGGACGCCGTCGCACACTTCGATGAAGCCGTGAAAGCAGGCACTTTCCCCGCCACAGAGGAGAGTTACTCTTGACCCAGGTTTGGCACACCGTGGCGCAATGGCGAGCCCGTCGGCGCGCCCTCGCGGGACGCAGCATTGGCTTCGTTCCCACGATGGGAGCGCTTCACCGGGGACACTCTTCGCTGGTGGAGCGATGTCTCGGAGAAAATGAAGTTACCGTTGTCAGCATCTTCGTCAACCCCTCGCAATTCAACGACCCGAAGGATCTCGAACGATACCCGCGTACGCTCGAGAACGATCTCGCGCTTCTGGAGCGCCTCGGAGCGGACGAGGTAATCGTACCCAGCGCGTCGGAGATTTTTCCAAACGGCTACCGCCTTCGAGTGGAGCCGGCCAGCAGCGCCCAAGTGATGGAAGCGTCGTACCGGCCGGGGTTCCTGCAAGGCGTGATGACCGTCGTCTTAAAGCTGCTGGGTATTGTCGGCCCGGATCGCGCCTACTTCGGAGAGAAGGACTACCAGCAACTGGAGGTTATCACCGACATGGTGCAAGAGTTTTTCATTCCCACGAAGATCATCCCCTGCCCGACGGTGCGGGAGCAGTCTGGACTGGCGGAGAGTTCCAGGAATATGCGGCTGTCACCGGAAGCCAAAGAAAAGGCGGCAGGGCTGTTTCACGCGCTGACTACTGCCGCCAACTCCGCCGAAGCGCGGACAACGCTGCGCGCGCAGGGCTTTGAGGTGGAGTATGTCGAGGAGTGCTGGGAACGGCGGTTCGGTGCGGCTTATCTGGAAGGCGTGCGTCTCATCGACAACGTGCCGGTTGCGGAGACAAAGAGCGTAAAGTTCTGAGCGCGGTGGATTATGCTTCTTACACTTGACGTTGGCAATAGTCAGATCTTCGCCGGAGTGTATGATGGCGAGGAGCTAAAAGCCACTTTCCGGCGGACTTCAAGCATCAGAGCCTCGTCTGATGAATTTGGAGCGTTCTTTCGCGCCGCGCTTCGTGAAAACGGAGTCGATCCGGAGGAGATCGATATGGCTGGCATTTGCTCCGTGGTGCCCGATGCCGTACACTCGCTGCGAAACTGCTTTCGCAAGTACTTCCGTTTTGAACCCTTCCTGCTTCAGCCGGGAGTGAAGACGGGGCTGCAAATCCGCTATCGTAACCCCTTGGAGGTGGGTGCCGACAAGATCGCGAATGCGATCGGCGCACTTATCCGGTTCCCTGGGCGGAATTTGTTAATCGTCGATTTTGGCACGGCGACCACGCTCTGCGCCGTGACCAAGGAGAAAGCATATCTCGGCGGAATTATTACACCTGGGATAAACATCTCAATGGCGGCGCTGGCATCGGAGACCGCGCGGTTGCCCGCGGTGGAGCTTATCCGGCCCGCCCAGGTTCTCGGACGTTCGACCGTCGAAAGCCTCCAATCGGGCCTATATTACGGCACTCTGGCTACTGTACGATTTCTGGCTGCGGCCGTTACGCAAGAACACTTCGCCAAGGAGCCACCTTTCATCGTCGGAACCGGAGGGTTTGGACGACTCTTCGAACACGAGCATCTGTTCGACGCATTTGTGCCCGAGCTTCCCCTGATCGGGTTGCGGCGGGCGGTTGAGCTTTCGCAATCGGAGACCAGGTAGGGTGGCCCTGTCTTGGTGCGGGCATGCGGAATTGAGCCTTACCCTACCAGCACGGTCGGGAAACCGAGCACGATCGCGCCGCCGTGCGCCGTCATATCGCCAATGCGCGCCTGCGGCATGGACATCGTAAGTACAGTGAACGATCCGAGCACGATTACGTCCGGAGGTCCAACGCACACTGCCATGTCGCCCACGCGTGCCGCCGGCAACCCACCGATCAGCACCGTAACCGCGCCCGGCGGCAGAATCGGCCCACCTACGTGCGGCACGATTCCCGTCACCATGGGGCAGACGTGCATGTCCGTGATTCTGGAGGCAGGCATTCCCATCAAGGTTCTCCTCTAACTCTTGGGCTCCCACAGCTTGACCCGGTTGGTCACTTCCACACCCTGCGCCACGAAACTTCTGAATTGCTCCGGCGCCCTCTCGGGCTCCTTGGCCACAGCGGCGAAGATCACCGCGCCGCTTACCGCTTTGGCGGCCAGGAACTCTCCCGGCGGCACTGCCGGTGCGTCGGGCGGCGCCAGGCTGCCGCCGCTGAAAAAAGCCGCCAGGCCCGCACAGCCGGCTGCCGTACCCAGTTCGGCCTTTTCGGCAGCCCCCATGGCTGATCGCCGGTTGTCGTCGGTCGGTTGGGCAATCCATCTCTCGGTGGCGTCGAGCGCGGCTTTAATCTTCGGCCGCGGGTTCTCGCCGGCCGCACGCCGTGCGCACACCCAGGCCCACCACACGGCTTCGCGTCTGGGCAGCGCATGCGCGATGAACCTCACCGCATCTGGATAGAGGGCATTCTCCATGAGAAGCGCGAGGAACTCCAGCGGATGCAGGTTTGGGCGCAGCAGCGCCATCGCCTGCTCGCCGAGTTCGGCGACCGTGGCGATCGCGACGGTTCTCGAATTGATCTGAGCCGATGTGCCGTCCATGTCAGTTGATCATCACGATGCCGCCCTTAACTGTCGTCATCGCGGAGCCACTCACCTGTGTCATTGTAGCCTTGAATTCGCCCTGAATCTGAGCCTCGATCGAAATCATCATGCCCTTGATGGTCACCCCCATCTGATCGATCTTGATGCTGCTCTGGCCCACCTTGAGTTCGATGGACTGCATGGCCTCCGTCTCGATTTTACCGAGATCGAGCTTATTCGTCTGATTGCCCATCTTGAGTTGGGTGGATTGGTTTCCCATGTCCAGCGTAGTTGCTTGATTTCCTTGCTCGAGTTTGATGGTCTGATTGCCCTTCTCGACGGTGATTTTCTCGTTATTGGTCACTGTCTGGGTTTCATCGTTCTTAATCAGGGTGACGCGGTCATGGCCCACTTCCCGCGATTCGTCGTTCTTCACCAGGGTCAGGAGATCCTTTTCCGCCTGTGCGTGTACCAGTTCGCTGCCCTTCTTGTCCTCGAACGACAGCATGTTGAAATTGTGGGCCGTGCCGTGCGGGGTGCTCCGGGACTTGTACCCGCAGACGGTTTTCTTGTCCGGCAGCGTCCAGGGCGGCATCATATCCGCGTTGTACACGCTGCCCACGACGATCGGGTGATTGCAGTCGCCTTCCACAAAATCCACAATCACTTCCTGGCCGATGCGGGGGATGTGTATCGCACCCCATTGGTTGCCTGCCCAGTACGTGGCAACGCGCACCCAGCAGGAGCTGTTGACGTCGTCGGATCCCTCGCGGTCCCAATGGAACTGGACCTTCACACGGCCATACTTGTCGACAAAGATCTCCTCGCCGCCGGGGCCGACTACAGTGGCCGTCTGCACCCCGCGCACGCTCGGCACCGGCGTCACGCGCGAGGGCCGGAAGGGCAGCGCCGAAGGGATGCAGGTGAACCAGTTGGCGTAATTGAATCCCTCCTCCATTTGTTCCGTTTCCAGCGGCTGTTTGGCAGCGTGCTCCACGCTGGTGAGCACGAACTTACCGTTGTCGGAGTAATGCTGGGTCAGATCGAAGGTGTGCCCCGCTGTGAAACCGGCGTGGCATGCCTTGCCCCGGATGAGCAGGCTGGAGAGAGCCTCTTCTTGCATGCGGATTTCCACCGTGCGCTTGTTGTCGGTGAAGATGTTCTCCAGGTTGGACGCCTGTTCACCACCGGATTTGCCGATGCCGTCGAAGCGGCTGGCGTACCCGCCGGGGTAATCGTACAACTCCAGGCTGTCGTTGTTGGCCACTTTCAATTTGTGGGTTACCGTCCCCACGGTCACCGAGTCCATGATCGTCTTATCGGCTTCCAGATGCTTGGTGGGCATTTCGAAGTTGTGGTCCCAGGAGGTGTACTTGCCGGAGCGGATCTCCTGGCCCTTGTTCCACTCGAACACGCGTTCTTCTTCGAAAGACGGGCGCGCGGCGTCGTCACAAATCGCCGTGGGCAGATAGGGCACCGCCGGGTGGGATTGCGGCGTGTTGGCCAGAACCAACTGGTGGCCGCTGGAGGAATGCTTGAAGAAATAGTAAATGCCCTCTTCTTCCATCAGGCGGCTGGCGAACGCGAAATCGGTTTCGCGGTACTGCACGCAATATTCGCGCTGTTCGAAGGTCCCTTCGATCTGATAAACCACATCCAGGCCAGTCAGCAACTGCTTCAGAATGTCGGGTACGCTGACGTGCTGGAAAGTGCGGCTGCACAACTTACGGTCGAGCAACCAGAGCTGGGGCACCACCTCCAGGGTGTAGTAAGTAAAATGCTCGTCGCGGCCGCCCTGGGTCACTTTGCAGACGATGCCGTTGAAGTAACGTTTGTTCTTGGCGGGAGTTATCTCCACGGTGACTTTCTTGCCTAGTAACTGGTCGAAGGGCAGCAACTTCGTCTTGTCGCTCCAGACCGTCTTCAACTCGAAATGAAACACTTGGGAGATGGCTTCCCTGCCTTGAAACTCAACCAAGGTCAAGGCGTCGGGGCCGAGGGGCGTGGTAAGCTTCAGCGGCCTGTCTGTCTGTGCGAACATGAGATCTCCTCCAATACGGTGGGACAGACGATCCCTTTGTCTCGTCTGTCTTTAGCGAGGCGTGACAGACCACAAAAGGCGATGGTCTGTCACACCCTTAGTTATAAACAAATACGCCGTCGTCGCCGATAGTTACGTGAATCGGCGCCAGCTTCTGCCGTTCCGCCAGACGTCCCAGGATCTGGCGCGAAATTTCCGGCAGCAGCGTGTTGGTCAAAATGTTGTCTACGTTGCGCGCACCGCTCTCTACCTCTGTACAGCGCTTCGCCACCTCTTCGATCAGCGCTTCGTCGTGGGTCAATGCGATGCGGTGCGTCTCCTGAATGCGGCGCTGAATTTTTCCCAGCTTGAGGCGAACGATCAGTTTCAAGGCTTCGTCGCGAACCGGGAAGTACGGAACAATCACCAGGCGTCCCAGGAATGCCGGCTTGAAAATCTTGTTCAACTCCGGCTTGAGGGCCTTCACTAGTCCGGCCGGGCTCGGCATTGTCTCCGCGTCCGCCGTCAGCTTCATGATGGTGTCGGTGCCGGAGTTGGACGTGAGAATGATGATGGTGTTCTTGAAATCGATCTCACGGCCTTCGCCGTCTTCCATCTTGCCCTTGTCGAATACCTGGAAAAAAAGCTCCAAGACATCCGGATGCGCTTTCTCCACCTCGTCCAGCAGCACCACCGAATAGGGCCGGCGCCGCACCGCTTCGGTCAGTACGCCGCCCTCGCCGTAACCCACGTATCCAGGGGGCGAGCCCTTCAGCGTGGAGACCGTGTGCGCCTCCTGGAACTCCGACATGTTGATGGTGATCATGTTGCGCTCGCCGCCGTACAGCAGGTCCGCCAGCACCAGCGCGGTCTCCGTCTTGCCGACACCGCTCGGCCCTACCAGTAGGAACACGCCGATTGGTTTGCCGGGGTCTTCCAGCCCGGCCTTCGACGTGCGGATGCGCTCGCTGAGCATGCCCAGCGCGTGATCTTGCCCGATCACCCGGCGGCCCAGGTGCGTTTCCAGTGTGAGCATCGTCTGCATTTCGT
>JANYAH010000035.1 GCA_025361425.1 Candidatus Solibacter sp.
TGGCTGGGTGATGGCTAATCCACGGAAGCGGACATCCAAACGCCCACCAGGTCGCCTCGTGGGAAACTGGCAGGTGAGTCGGTTTCTATTAAATTTCAAGACGCCAGTGCGTCCAACACCGCCGCGCGGTTCTTGGCGATAACCGCGAGGTATGCCCTGGTCGTTGCGTCTGGTTTTCTCCGCCCTTGCTCCCATTCCTGTAGCGTTCTCGGATTCAGGCAAAACGCGCGCGCAAACTCCGCCTGCGACATTCCCGCCTTGGTCCGAATGCGCTTCACATCGACCTCGTCTGGCAACACGATACGTCGTGTTGCCAGTCTCGCGTCACCCTTCACATGGGACAGAATCTCTTTGGCGCTCTGCTCCAGCGCCATGCCGAGCTTGGTCCGTGTCTTGGTCCCGGTGTTCAAATTGCGTACGCCCATGACTATCGCCCTCCCTTTGCTGCTTTCTTGATTTTTGCCGCGAGTCTTGCGAGCACGTTCTGATCGGCCGCCGAAAGGGTCTCCTTTCGCGATTTGGCGTAGATCGCCGCCATGTATATCCGCCCAGGTTCGGCCAGGAAGAAATAAACCACCGAAAGCCGCCGCTCTTCCCCTTGCCCCGGCGGGCTCAGCGAGCCTTGCGAAAGCCGCCAGCGCCCTGGATGACCGGATGATCTTCCGGCGCACAGGCAATGTAGAACTCCATCGCCATCCGCTCTTCCTCGTTCAGGAGCGCCGAGGCCTGAGATTCGTATCCGGAGAGGCTTACGATTTCAGCAAGCACGTTCTTCACTATACGGCAATGCCGTATAGCCAGTCAACTGCGGTATCGGCGTCGGAGAGGAAGTCGAGCGGGATAGGTGCTACATACGCAGGCTCTGTTCAGAGGTGCCTGGTGCGATAAATCGCGACGGCCCACGCGGAGGCGGGGACGAGCATGACCAGGCCGATGGCGGCGGCGAAGGCGCGCGGAGGGACGCCGAAATCGATGGCGACGCCGGCCAGATAACTGCTGGCGGACATAGCGAGCATGCAGATGCCGACATCGGCGCTGAAGACGCGGCCGCGGAAGCGGTCTTCGGTGTAGATCTGGAGGAGCGTGCTGGAGAAGACCCAGTTGGTGGAGCTGCCGGCGTGGGCGGCAACGACGGCGCAGATGGCGATGGCGAGCGAAGTGGAGACGCCGAGGCATACGTAGCTGGCGGCGGCGATGACGAAGCCGGCGAGGATGCCGATGCGGAGGCGGGAGTGGCTTTCGCCCGCCCAGCGGGTGCCGATCAGGGGGCCGAGGAGGGAGCCTACGCCGCGGGCGCCCATCAACATGCTCATGCCGAGGAGGGCGGCGCGGCTATGGTCGAGGCCGGCAAGTTTCACCGGGAAAACGCGCTCGCCGAGGATGGGAAGCAGAACGTTATTGGCGCCGAGCAGACCAATGCCGCCTTTGACGAAGACGGTGGCGAGGATGCGGGGATCGCGGCGGATGTAGCGGATGCCTTCGAGGATGGGAGTGAACTCCACCAGTTCGCGGGCGCGCAAGGGCGGCCGATTGGCGGCGTGGGGTTCGGCGAAACTCATGCGGCGGATGAGCCAGGCGGAGAGGAGAAAAGAGCAGGCGTTGAGCACGAAGACGGCGTCGCGTCCCAGCCAGACAGCGGCGATTCCGCCCAACGATGCGCCGGCGGCAAGGCAGAACGACCAGGTGATAGAGGCCAGCGCGTTGGCGGTGAGTACCTGATTTTCGGGGACGATGTTGGGGATGACGGAACTGTGCGCGGGCTCGAAGAAAGCGGCGCCGATGTCTCGACGAGAAGCAGCGGGTAGACCAGCCAGACCATGGAGGGAGTGCGTACCAGCAGCATGCCGAGGACGATGAAGCAGCGCACCAAATCGGCGCCAATCATAATGCGCTTGCGGCTGATGCGGTCATTGAGCACGCCGGCGGTGGGGGCGGCGAAGGTGCCGGGGAGAACTTGCAGGACGACGGCGAGCGCCACGGCCTGGGCCTTGCTGCCGGTAAGATCGAGCAGGAGGTTGTAGACGGCGAGGGTATAGAACCAGTCGCCGAGCTCACTGACAATCTGGGCAAGCCAGAGGAGACGGTAGTTGCGGTTGCGGCGGAGCAGAGCGAGGTAGCTTGCGAGCATCGGGCCTACGTGTAGAGGCCCATGCGCTGCTTGACGGTGGCGACGGTGCTGTTGGCGATGGGGGCGACGCGCTCCGCGCCATCGCGAAGGATGGCGGCGAGGTAGGCCGGGTCGGCGGTAATTTCGCGATAGCGCTGCTGGAAGGGCTCGAGGTAGGCGATCACCATTTCGGCGACCTGTTTCTTAAGATCGCCGTAGCGCAAGCCAGTGAACTTGGCCTTCATGGCGCCATCGGGCTCGCCGGAGAAGGCCTGGTAGATGGAGAGGAGATTGAGCACGCCGGGTCCGGCGGTATCGAAATCGACGGCGGGGCTGGAATCCGTGGTTGCGCGCATGATGGTCTTGCGGATCTTGTCGGGGGGGTCGAGCAGGGCGACGGCGTGATTGAGGCCGGTGGCGGATTTGCTCATCTTCTGGGTGGGGTCGTCGAGGCCCATGACGCGCGCGCCGACGGTGGGGAGGCTGGTGCCGGGGACGACGAAGGTATCGGAGTAGAGCGAATTGAAGCGCTGGGCAATATCGCGGGTGAGTTCCAGGTGCTGGGCCTGGTCTTCGCCGACGGGGACGATGCCTGCCTGGTAGAGCAGGATATCGGCGGCCATGAGGACGGGGTATTGGAGGAGGCCGTCGCCGATGGATTCCTGTTTGGCGGATTTGGCCTTGAATTGCGTCATGCGCTCCAGCCAGCCGATGGGGGTGACGCAGGTGAGCATCCAGGCGAGTTCGGCGTGGGCGGGGACGGCGGACTGCACCATGATGGCGCAATCCTTGGGGTCAATGCCGGCGGCGAGATAGAGGGCGGCGATCTCGATGATTTTGGCGCGGAGTTCGGCCGGGTCCTGATAAACCGTGACGGCGTGCAGGTCCACGATGCAGAAAATGCACTCGTAATCGTGCTGGATGCGAACCCAGTTCTTAAGCGCGCCGAGGTAATTTCCGATGTGAAGATTACCGGTGGGCTGCATTCCGGAGAAGACTCGTGTTCTCATGGTATTTGGCAGAAATTAAGGGAGTAACTCCTATCCTAAGCAATTTTGAAGTCACGGTGGAAAAACTGGTGTACGGGGGCGACGGGTTGGCGCGCCTGGATGGGCGCGTAGTGTTCACGCCTTTCGTACTGCCGGGCGAGCGCATTCTCGTGCATGCGGAGCAGGAGAAGCCGGGGATGGTGCGGGCGCGCATGCTGGAAGTGCTGGATGCCGCGCCGGACCGGGTGGCGGCACAGTGCCCGGTATACGGGCGCTGCGGCGGCTGCCACTATCAACACGCTCCGTATGCATACCAACTGGCTGCCAAGCGGGCGATTCTGGTGGAAGCGCTGCAGCGGGTGGGGAAGATGGAGCCGCCGGCGGAGATCGCGGTGGTAGCGGCGGAGCCGTTCGGGTATCGCAATCGCGTGCAACTGCACGTGGAAGAAAAGCGGCTGGGGTATCGCGAGGCGCGCTCGCACAAGCTGTGCGCGGTAAGCGAGTGCCCGGTGGCATCGGAAAAGATCAACCAGGCGATCGCGGCGCTGGCCGCGATGCAGCGCGACTGGCGGTGGCCGCGATTCATCAAGTCGCTCGAGGTGTTCACTGACGAGCGCGAGGTGCAGATCAACGTGCTGGAGACGGATCGCCCGGTGGCGCGGCGCTTCTTCGACTGGTGCGGGGCGCAGATTCCGGGACTGGTGGAAGGCGCATTGGACTACCGGGGCGAGTTCCGGGTGAGTAGCAATTCATTTTTCCAGGTAAACCGGTTGCTGATCGACCGGCTGGTGGAAGCGGCGGTGGGAGGCGCGGAGGGCGAGGAGGCGATCGATTTATATGCGGGAGTGGGCCTGCTCTCCATGCCGCTGGCGCGGCGCTTCCACACGGTGACGGCGGTGGAATCTGGCGCGGGTGCGGTGCGCGATCTCGAATTCAACGCGGCGCGCGCGGGCCTGGAGAATCTGCACGCGGTGGCGCAGACAGCCGAGGAGCATTTGGCGCAGTTGGAGAAGGCGCCGGATTTCGTGGTGCTGGATCCGCCGCGCACGGGGTTGGGCAAAGTGGTGGTGGGACGGTTGATCGAGTTGCGTCCGCGGCAGATTACGATTGTGGCCTGCGACCCGGCAACGCTGGCGCGCGATCTGGCGGGACTGGTGGCGGCGGGTTATCGCGTGGAGGCGATGACGCTGGTGGACCTGTTCCCGCAGACCTACCATCTAGAGACGGTGGTGCGGCTGGTCAGGTAGGACAGGTTTCTTGGCCAGGAGCCCTGTCCTACTTCACCACGATATTGACCAGCTTGTCGGGGACGGTGATTACTTTGACTACTTGCTTGCCTTCGAGGAAGGGCTTCACCTTTTCATCGGCTAGGGCGCTCGCTTCCAAGACTTCTTTGGGTGTGCCGAAGGGGGCGGTGATGCGGGTGCGAAGTCTGCCGTTCACCTGGACAACGATTTCGGCTTCGTCTTCCTTGGCGAGTTCGGGGTCGAATGCCGGCCAGGCTTGGCGGAAGACGGGGCCTTCGTTACCGAGTTCTTCCCAGATTTCCTGCGCGACATAGGGTGCGAAGGGGGCGAGCATGAGGGCGAGAGTTTCCAGCACGCGCGGCATGGCGGCGGCGGAGATGTTCTGCTCCTCGGCGTAGAGCTGGTTGACCAGTTCCATGACCGATGCGATACAGGTATTGAAGTGCCAGCGGGTTTCGAAATCCTCGGTGATCTTTTGGAGGGTTTGATGGAGCTTGCGGAGGACATTGCGGTCGGCGTGGCCGGAGCGCGGTTCCGCGGGTGTATTGCGCGTGGCGAAGCGATAGACGCGGCCTAAAAAGCGATAGATACCCTCGGCGCCTTCCATACGCCAATCGACTTCCTTCTCCGGGGGCGCCGCGAAGAGCACGAACATGCGGGCGGTATCGGCGCCGAACTTTTCGGCAAGCATATCCGCGCCCACCACGTTGCCCTTGGACTTCGACATCTTCGCGCCGTCGGCGATCACCATGCCTTGGGTGAAGAGGCGGCGCGCGGGCTCGTTGTTGGCGATAAGACCGATGTCGCGCATCATCTTGGTGAAGAAGCGCGAGTAGATGAGGTGCAGGATGGCGTGCTCAACGCCGCCAATGTACTGATCGATCTCAAACCAGTAAGCGATCTTGGCGGGGTCGAAGGGCTGGGTGGGGTTATGCGCGTCGCAGTAGCGGTAGAAATACCAGGAGCTATCGATGAACGTGTCCATGGTATCGGTCTCGCGGCGAGCGGCGACGCCGCACACGGGGCACGCCACGTTGACAAACTCGGGGACGTTTTCGAGCGGGGAGCGTCCGGCGCCGGTGATCTGGATGCGGTCGGGGAGGATCACGGGAAGCTGGCTTTCGGGCACGGGGACGACGCCGCAGGCGGGGCAGTGGATGACGGGGATCGGCGTGCCCCAGTAGCGCTGGCGCGAGATGCCCCAATCCTTGAGGCGATAGGTGATGGCGGCTTTGCCGAAGCCGCGGCGCTCCGCGTGAGCGCTCATTTGGCGGCGCGCATCGGCGCTGGAAAGTCCGCTCCACTGGCCGGTGTTCTCGACCGTGCCGTACTCGGTGAAGGCTTCGGTCATCCCCGGCTCCACAGCGAGCGTGCCATCGACGGGGCGGACGACGGGGCGCACCGGGATATCGTACTTGCGGCAGAATTCGAAATCGCGCTCATCGTGCGCGGGGACGGCCATGAT
This sequence comes from Candidatus Solibacter sp., assembly GCA_025361425.1. Classification (GTDB taxonomy): domain Bacteria; phylum Acidobacteriota; class Terriglobia; order Bryobacterales; family Bryobacteraceae; genus Solibacter. The sequence goes on from JANYAH010000035.1 coordinate 5,809, forward strand.
AGCGCCGGTGCCATAGCCCATGAGGACGAAGTTGGCGATCCAGATGGGGACCTTTTCGCCGCTGAAAGGGTTGATGGCGTAGTGGCCGGTGAAGAGGCCTTCCTTATCGATGTCGCCGGGGTCGCGGCCGGCGCGCGAATCCACCATAGCTTTGGCGCGAGCTTTGATGCCGGCATCGAGAATGGTTTCGTTGAGCGGATGCTCGGGGGCAAGAATGACGCAGGTGGCGCCGTAGATGGTATCGACGCGCGTAGTGAAGACGCGAATGGGCGTGCCGTCGCCGCTCAGGTGGAAATCGACCTCGGTGCCCTCGGAGCGGCCGATCCAGTTGCGCTGCATGGTGAGGACGCGCTCGGGCCAGCCGCCTTCGAGCTGCGCCATGTCGTCGAGGAGTTCGTCGGCGTAGTGGGTGATTTTGAGGAACCACTGTTCGAGGGCGCGCTGTTCGACAGGGGTATCGTCATGGCGCCAGCAGCAGCCCTCGACCACTTGTTCGTTGGCCAGCACGGTGGCGCACTTGGAGCACCAGTTGACGAGCGCGCGCTTGCGGTAGGCAAGGCCGCGCTGCAACATCTTGAGGAAGAACCACTGGTTCCAGCGATAGTATTCGGGCTCGCAGGTGGAGATTTCGCGATCCCAATCGTAACTGAAGGCGAAGCGGCGATGGGTTTGCTTCATCGCGGCGATGTTCTGTATGGTCCACTCGCGCGGCGGCACTTTGTTGGCGATGGCGGCGTTCTCGGCGGGGAGTCCGAAGGCGTCCCAGCCCATGGGGTGCAGCACATTGAAGCCGCGCATCCACTTATAGCGGGCGAGCGCATCGCCGATCGAATAGTTACGGATGTGGCCGATGTGGAGGGTGCCGCTGGGGTAGGGCAGCATCTCCAGGACGTAGAATTTCGGCTTAGTGGAATTTTCTTCGGCCTTGTAGAAATCGGCGTTCTGCCAACGGTCGTACCACTTCAATTCGATCTGGATATGGTCGTAGGGCTTCTCGGGCATAGGGGCTGCTTGTTTGGGGGACTAGATTTCATCGTAGCAAGCGGAGAACCGCGACGCGTGGATGACCCTCGAAGGCGGGTGGCGAGAGACTTGAGTTTTGTGCAGTTTGGGGTGGGTGTGGATGTGGCGGGGAAAGGCCTCGCCGATGTTGCCCTCGCCGATGTTGCGTGACGCTCGATGTGAGGGGCTTGGGGAACTTACCACAGTTGGCGTCGATCACATGCACGTTGGCGAGGCGCGCAAAGTTTCGGCACGGCGCGCCTATGGTTCCGCAAACCACGCCTGCCCCCACCAATATGGGCGGACTTGGCCCTGATTGAACTCTTGTCGGACTTCGGACTTGGCAGTACAATTCTGAGCGTACGATCAACTGATCATTACGTATAATGTTTGGCAGTAACCTCGGAAATGGGTCGGTCGCTCGTCGCCCCAGTTCGGTCCTCCAACTCTAATCCTTGTTGACTACGGAGCGCCCGACCATAAATCCGATTGCGGCGGCTCCCAGGAGCGCCGGCCCTGGATTGTTTTTCACCAGTTGTCGGAGATCGGCCATCATCTGGTTCACATGGTGGGCGCGCACATAATTCGCGGTGGTATTCAGCTTTTCGGCGGCGGCATGAGCCAGAGCATTCACGTTCTCCCCACCCGGCAACTTGTCCGCGTTTTCATGGAGAGCGGTAGCGGCGTTTTTGATCCCCGTTGCCGCTGTATCCCGGTTTTCATCGATCTTGTTAGAAGCCGTACGGCCAAGGTCCGATACTTTGTCCTTCACCTGCGCTACGGTA
>JANYAH010000036.1 GCA_025361425.1 Candidatus Solibacter sp.
TCGAGCGTGTTGACGCGGATCACGGAGAGCACCGGGCCGAAGATCTCTTCGCGGGCGATGGCCATTTCGGGCGTTACGCGATCGAAGATGGTGGGGCCGAGGAAGTAGCCGCCCTGCGCCGAGGGGGCAGCCACTTTGCGCTGGCGGCCGTTGACCAAGAGGACGGCGCCTTCGGCGACGCCTTTGTCGATGTAGCTTTCCACCTTCCGGCAATGATCGCCGGTGATTAGCGGACCCATCTCTATGCCGGGCGCTGTGCCATCGCCAACGGCGAGCGCCTTGGTGCGGGCAACGAGTAGCTCGAGCAGCGGACCGGCGGCATCGCCTACGGGGACCAGGACGCTGCCGGCCAGGCAGCGTTCGCCGGCGGCGCCGAAAGCGGAACCGACGATGGCTTCGACGGTCTTCGCCATATCGGCGTCGGGCATCACGACGAGGTGATTCTTGGCGCCGCCGAGAGCCTGCACGCGCTTGCCTTCGGCGGCGGCGGTGGTGTAGATGTACTTGGCGACCGGGGTGGAACCGACGAAGCTGACGGCCTTGACCAAGGGGTGGTGGAGCAGGGCGTTGACGCTGTCCTTATCGCCGTGGATGAGGTTCAGCACGCCAGCGGGGAGCCCCGCGTCGTGGAGAAGTTCGATGGCGCGGGTGGGGGTCAGCGGCACTTTTTCGGAGGGCTTGAGGATGAAGCTGTTACCGCAGGCGATGGCGAAGGGGTGCATCCACATGGGCACCATCGCCGGGAAGTTGAAGGGAGTTATGCCGACGCAGACGCCGATGGGCTGGCGGATGGTTTTGCAATCGAGTCCGGCGGCGACATCGTTGAGGGAATCGCCCATCATGAGGCTGGGCATGCCGCAGGCCACTTCCACCATCTGAATCATGCGGCGGACTTCCATGCGGGAGTCTTCGGTGGTCTTGCCGTTCTCGCTGGTGAGGATGGCGGCCAGGTCGTTGGAATATTTATCGAGCAGTGCCTTATAGCGATAGAGCACCTGGACGCGGTCTACGACGGGCACAGCGCGCCACTTGAGAAAGGCGGCGTGGGCGGTGCGGACGGCGGCATCGACGTCGGCGGCGTTGGCGTACGGCACCTCGGCCAAGACGGCGCCGGTGGCGGGGTTGGCCACGGTTCCCATGGTGCGGCCTCGCGGCGTTTCCCAGACCCCGTTGATATAGAACGATACGATTGGTACTTTCGAATCGAGCGCGATCATGTTTCTCCCTCCAGTTTAAGTTTGGTGACGGATGTTTCGCGATGGGGCATTACTTCCAGGCGCCTCCGCGGGCCGTGCGCTTCAGATAGTTACCGCGTCCGGGTTTGCCGAGGAACTGGCCGGCATCCACGATGACCTCGCCGCGGGAGAGGACGGTGCGCGCGTTGCCGGTGACTTCATAGCCTTCGAACATGGAGTAATCGACGCGCATGTGGTGGGTGGCGGCGCTGATGGTGTAGAGCGCGTTGGGGTCCCAGATGACGAGATCGGCGTCGCTGCCGGCGGCGATTTCGCCCTTCCTGGGATACATGCCGAAGATACGCGCGGGCGTGGTGGAGGTGAGTTCCACGAAGCGATTGAGCGAGAGTTGACCTTTGTTGACGCCGTAGTGAAACATGAGTTGCAAGCGGTTCTCGATGCCGGGGCCGCCGTTGGGAATTTTAGTGAAATCGTTTTTGCCGAGGATTTTCTGGTCGGCGAAACAGAATGGGCAGTGGTCTGTAGAGACCACCTGCAGGTGATCTTGCTGGAGCCCTTCCCAGAGTTTCGGCAGGTGATGTTTGGGACGCAGGGGCGGGGTGAAGACGTACTTGGCGCCCTCGAAATTGGGGCGCTCGAGTTCCTCGATGGAGAGCAGCAGGTACTGCGGGCAGGTCTCGGCGAAGGCCGGCACGCCGCGATCGCGCGCCTCACGCACTTCATTGAGCGCGTCTTCACTGGAGAGGTGCACGATGTAGACGGGCGCGCCGGCGATTTCCGCCAAGGCGATGGCGCGGTGCACGGCTTCGGCCTCGGCGCGGGGCGGGCGGGTGAGCGCGTGGTAGACCGGGGCGGTCTTGCCCTCGGCGAGGGCGCGCGCGACGATGACGTCGATGACGCTGCCGTTTTCGGCGTGCATGCAGATGAGCGCGCCATTCTTCGCGGTCTGGGAAAGAGTTTTAAAGATGGTGGCGTCATCCACCATGAGGACGTTGGGATAGGCCATGAAGAGCTTGAAGCTGGCCACGCCTTCGTCCACCAGTTCGTCCATATCTTCCAGGCCGCAGGCGCCGAGATCGGTGACGATTATGTGCAGGCCGTAATCGATACAGGCTTTGCCTTCGGCTTTTTTCCACCAGGTGTCGAGGGCGTCGCGCATGCGGGTGCCACGCGGTTGGATGGCGAAATCGACGATGGTGGTGGTGCCGCCGAAGGCCGCGGCGCGGGTGCCGGTTAGAAAATCGTCGGCGCTGGTGGTGCCGCCGAAGGGCATGTCGAGGTGCGTGTGGCAATCGATGCCGCCGGGGAGGACGTACATGCCGGCGGCGTCGATGACTTTGGCGGCGGAGTTGGCGGGGATGCCGGCGCGGACTTCCTTGATGACTTCGCCTTCGATCAGGACGTCGGCGGCGAGGGTTTGAGTGGCGGTGACGACTTTACCGTTGCGGATGAGAGTGTTCATTGGGGTACTCGGGGGGGGGGGGCTCGGAGTGGGGAGATGTCAGTTCAACGCAGAGACGCAGAGAACGCGGAGATAAGCGCAGAGAAAACCTGCGTCTTTGCGTGGAAGGGGCTTTCATGTGGTGGTCCTTTGGGCCCAGCTTTCGGCGGGGCGGCCGGTGGCGCGCAGGGCACGATGAGGGCGATGCGATGCTGCCTGGCCAGACCCCGCATGAGGCGGATGGTGGGGCCGTCGGGGATGGGCTCGGTGAAATCGTACCAGCGGGTAGTCTGCTCGGCGCAGAGATAGGGCCCGTAGAAGATTTCCTGTAGGCAGACGATCTGCGCGCCGGCTTTGGCGGCCTGCTCGATGTAGGCGACGTGCTTATCGATCATGGCCTGCTTGGTGGCGGAGAGCGAGGCGTCGGGAGGGGCGGCGTTGGTGGCCTGAATCAGCGAACAGCGAACGATGCGAGACATGCAAACTCCCTCGATCGCCAGCTATGCGGTCTGGCGACCGTCGAAATGAGCGATGGGGCCTATTATGAGCTTTCCGTTACGGGGGCGCAAGCCGGGGGTGTGGGCCAGCCAAAAGGCGTGGTGTCGAGTTATGGGCGAACCCAAATGCATCATTGCAGAACCGCAATGTCCACCTGATCGTGATAGGCGTTCAGCGTTTGGATGGCCAGCGGGAGGTTGCCGGATGCTTTAAGGAACTGCGGCAGCGTCACGTTGAGCTGGTACAGGCCGGGGAATCCGGGGGCCAGACCCTTGAATTCGACGTGCGCCTGCTGGCCGCCGACGTAAACCGCCACATCGGCATCCGTCTGGTAGAGCGTGTTGCTTTTGCCCGCCGTGCCGTCGTCCAAACCGGGAGTTACCGTGCCCAAACCGGTGACATAGATGAGCACCGTCTCTCCGCCGAGGGCGGGGTTGGCGGCGTTCACCAGGCTGAAATCTGCGTGGAGGATGGCGCCGGCACCGCTGCCGGATTGATCGAGCGCGTAGATGCCGGGCGAGGTGGCGGCCACCGGCACGGTCACAGGGTTGGAGTTGACGCCGTTATTCCGCACGACGATGGTCGCCGTGGGACCGGTGGTGGCGAAGGGTATCAGGACATTGAGTTGTCCGGAGCTGACATAGTAGATGGGCGCTGGTTTGTTATTGATGGACACGCTGACGCCGTTCAGGATGAGCGGGTACGGCGGCGCGGCGGTCTGGGAACTTTTGGCGAGCCCGGTTCCGTACAGCGTGACGAATTCGCCGGGAGAGATGGGATTCCCCGCGGGCGCGGAACTGGCGGCGTTGACGACGCCCTGCGGATTGAGAAAGACGCCGGTTCCGGCCAGCGCCGGAGCCTGCACTCCGAAATAAATCTCATAGGCGCCGGGGTCATTGATGGCGGCGCCGGCGAACGCCTTGCCGGCGCCGCCGAGAGAGACCTGGGTGAAATCGGCGGTTCCTGTGCCATCGGGGCTGAGAGTATAGGCGTTAATCCCGGTGAAATCGACGGTTCCCCTGCCATCGGCGCTGAGAGCTTTGATGCGCTTGCTCCACGTCAACTTGCCCTGCCCGCGGGCCGCCAGCGCGCCTGAATAGCTGGCCACGGCACTGGGATCGATTCGCAACCCCGCGCCCCAGAAGGAGGCATTCCAAGTGGCATTGGTGGCGCCGGTGACAGCCTTTACGCCGATTACGATATCGTGGCCGCCAGCCGCGGTGGACCCGCCGAGCACGATGTTACCCGATGCCGAAAGGTAGAGCGTCCGGCCGCCGCTGAGCAACTGCGCATTGTCGGCGGCGCCCACTGTGATGCTGCCTAAGCCATCGGCACCCATGGAGTACGTGGCGCCGGTGACCTGCTGCTTCAGGGGACGTCCCAGCGAAATACCGGCAGCGTGGCCGAACACGGAGAAGGGCTGAAAACTGCCGGGCGAGGATTGGCCGAGGGGGAACTGGGTGCTCCGCATGTTGGCGGTAGCGCCACCGGGGAATTCCAGGCTCATGCAATTATAAGGTCCGCTGAAAACCGCACCTCCGGAGGGGGCCGGGATGGCGACGAACAGATCGAAGGTATTGTCGATGGATTCGGTGCTGGACCCGATTACCGCCTCCAGTCCGAAGCGCGCGTTGATTTTGGCGCCAATGCGCAAGGGGCTGTCGAGGGAGAGGAAGCCGGCCGCGTCCAGCAGATACCTGCCGGAATTCGCCTGCGAGACGGCCGCATTCATGCCGGTTAATAGCTGGCCAATATAGCTATAGCCGCCGTTGGCATCGAAAGTGATGGTGCCCGTGAGAGTGCGCGGGTCTGTGAAGCTTCCCGGATTGACGCCATCGGTACTAAGCGATACATGGCGGAAGTAGTATTTGCCGCTGAGGGTTTGCGCCGGGCTGGCGAAGACGCTGAGAATGCCCGCGAGAATCACCCAACTCCACCCCGTTGGTTTAGTCATGATGTCATTTTAAACCCGCGTCTCGCGATTTAATCGCGCTGGGAGGGCTGGTACCGCCCACGAAACTTTTCTGGAACTCCCAGCGGGTACGGGGGTTTACAATAACATAAACAGCGCAGGTGCTTTACGCGCTCGGAGGATTCCATGTCTGTGTCTCGGTGTTTCTTGCTTGCCAGTGGCATCGCCGCCTTGAGTTTTTCGGGAATGCCGATGGGCCAAACGGATCAAAACGCGGTCCCGGCCGCCGATCCCGAACTGCAAATCAAGTTCGCCGAACCAGACTGCCCCTTCTTTGGACCGGATCGGGAACGTTTTTTCACGGACGCCCTTCGCCGCAAGTCCGGCATGGCGCTGGTGCGGCGACTGAGTGCCACCACGGACGCCGTCGGTAAGATGCTGGGCTACGTGCCGGGCGGCAGCCGCACCTACAACTTCGACCAGACGCATACCGCCGGTTCGATAGATTCGTACATCTTCGCCGACTTTCAGGCCCACGGCATCACGCCCGCGCCGAAGTCCACGGACTGGGAATTTGTACGGCGCATCACGCTGGATTTGACGGGACGCATTCCGACCGTCGAACGCGTGCTCACTTTCGTGGCCGACACGGACCCCGGCAAGCGCGCCAAACTGACGGAAGAACTAATCGCCAAACCGGAATGGATCGACAAGTGGACCATGTATTTCGGCGATTTGTATCTGAACACGAGCAACCGGCCGAGCACCGCCCTCAACCGGTTCCCGTCGGGGCGTAACGCGTTTTACCAGTGGATCAAGGACTCCATTACCAATGGCAAGCCGTACAACCAGATGGCCACGGAGCTGATCGCCGCCTCCACCGGCAACACCTACAATGATGGCCCGTCCAACTTCCTGGTGGGCTCGATTGTCACCATGGGCCCCGTGCAGGACATCATGGACCAGATGGCGTCGAGCACGTTCGACACCTTCCTGGGAATGACCCACGTCAATTGCCTGCTCTGCCACAACGGCCGCGGGCACCTGGATTCGATCAACCTCTGGGCGACGCGCACGACGCGCTATCAGGCGTGGCAGCTTGCGTCCTATATGTCGCACACCAGCACGGCACGGACTCCAGTGGACCCCAGCAACAACAATATCTATTACTGGAGCCTGCTCAACAATCAAAAGAACTTCACGGTGGACTACGCGCTCAACACGAATACCGGCAACCGTCCCCTGCGCCAGTCTTCGGTGCCCACCTGCAAGGCCGGACAGCCCTGCTACACGGTGACGCCACAGTACATCTTTAACGGCACGTCGCCGAGACCTGGCGAAGATTACCGCGTCGCCCTGGCACGCAGCATCACCGGCGATGTGCAATTCGCCCGCGCCACGGTGAACTATTTGTGGGCCTATTTCTTTGGCCGGGGAATGGTGGACCCGCCGAACACGTTCGACCCGGCACGGCTGGATCCGGACAATCCGCCGCCAGACCCGTGGACGCTGCAGCCAAGTAACGCACGATTGCTGAATGCGCTGGCGCAGCACTTCATCGACAGCAACTTCAATTTGAAGGCGCTGATGCGCGAGATTGTCAACAGCGACACCTACCAGCTTTCCAGCCGCTACCCCGGGCAGTGGAACGCCGCCTGGGAGCCCTACTTCGCGCGCAAGTACGTGCGCCGCTTGTGGGGCGAGGAGATTCTCGATGGGGTGGCGCAATCGAGCGGCAGCTTTCCCTGCGCCACGGTAACCTCGGGCACTTGTTCCGCTCCGGGCTACACCGTGACCGGATGGACCGAGCTCAACATGGGCAGGCCATTATACGCCATGCAGTTCCCCGATGTGATCAATATGGATGGCACGAGCAACGCATTTTTGGATAGCTTCCTGCGCGGCAATCGCGACGATCAACCGCGGCGCAGCGACGGCTCCATCCTGCAGGCGCTGAACCTGATGAACGCGGGCCTGATTGAGGGCAAGCTCGCCCTGACGGGCGCAGTCGCCAGCCCGTTGCTGGCGGCCAGCAAGGATCTCAACAATACCGATGCGGTCAACAAGCTGTTTTTGGCCATCCTCTCGCGCTACCCCAGCGCCAGTGAAATGAGCACGGCGGTAGCGAGCCTATCCACCGGCACGGCGCGCAATAGCGCGATGCAGGATTTGGCCTGGTCGCTCTACAATAAGGTGGATTTCGTTTTCAATTACTAGCGAGGGCAGACGTCATGAGCAACGAACAGGAAAAGATCAATCGCTGGTTTAAGCAGCACCCCTGGAATTACCAGACGTTCTTCAATCGCCCTCACGCCACGCGACGCCACTTTTTGGAGTTGCTGGGGACGGGCGTCACGGCATCTTTCCTGGCGCGCCACCCGGCGAAGGCGGCCGAGTTGGCCACCGCGGGCGCAACCCCCAAGGGCACGGCGCAGAACGTAATCTTCATTCTGATGGCCGGCGCGCCCAGCCACACCGACACCTTCGATTTCAAGATGGTCAACGGGGTGACGCCAACGGCCTTCAACCCAGACACCATCAACGGTATGTATTTCCCGGCGGGGCTGATGCCGAAACTCGCTACCCTGACCGGCGATTTCGCCGTCGCGCGCAACGTGCGTGCGCACGCGGTGGTTCACTCGGTGAGCCAGACCTGGGTGCAGATTGGACGAAATCCGCTGGCCGCGCTGGGCAACATCGCGCCGAATATCGGCAGCATCGTGGCGGCGGAGAAGTTCGCTCAGCGCAAACCGTCCGACATCTTCCCCACGTTCCTGGCGCTCAATTCCAATGGCGCGGTCAACCAGGGCTACCTCTCCGGCAAGTACGCGCCGTTCAAGGTCACGCCCTCCACCGCGGGCATCGCCAACACCACCAACACCACCGGCCAGACCCGGTTCGAGAACCGCTTCCAACTGCTCAACTCGCTGGACGGCAGCCTGCGCGCGGACGCTCCCAATGGCGCGCAAATGAGCGATTACAACGAGTTCTATATCGACGCGAAACAGTTGATGTACAACCCGGAAGTGAACAGGTATTTTGGCTACACCGCGCAGAGGAGCGCGGACTTCGGAGTCACCGCCACCGGCAACGCCATGCTGGTGGCCTCGCAAGTATTGAAGGCAAACCTGGGCACGCGCTTCATCCAAATCACCAGCAACGATGGCTGGGATATGCACACCAACATCTACGCGGCCAACAACCTGCCGGCCAAGATGAAAATCATCGACGATGGCCTCTCCGCGCTGATCTTCGATTTGAAAGCTAACGGGCTTTTCGACCAGACGCTGATCGTGATGTACGGCGAATTCGGGCGGACGGTAGGCCCGATCACGGCGCAACTCGGCCGGGACCACTGGCCCCAGCAGTTCTGCTTCTTCGCCGGCGGCGGCGTCAAGGGCGGCACCCTGGTTGGCCAGACCGACGCACAGGGGCGCGACACGGTGGATTACGGCTGGTCGCAGAAGCGCTACGTGTACCCGGAGGATATCGAGGCGACCATCTACTCGGCGCTGGGCATCGATTGGACGACGGTGCGGCACGACGACCCGTTAGGACGCGGCTTCGAGTACGTCCCGAAGACGGGTCCCTTCGCCTATATGCCGGTTCACGAACTCTGGGGATAACAGGGGGACGGCTAGCGAGACAGACCACGAAAGGCGATGGTCTGTCCCACTTATTTTTCGGGAAGCTGATTGTTCAGGCGGCGCTGCTGCTGCTGGCTCATTTCCTGGCGCATGGATTGAATGTCTTTTTCCAGCTTTCTGGTTTTCTCCGCCTGAAAGTTCAGATCGGTCTTCAGCTTGGCCGCCTGCTTGACTATCTCCTCGCGCTGCTTCTGAGCCTCCGGATCTTCGGCCGGTTTGCGGTCGGGTAGTTTGCCCAGGAAGCTGGTGACCTCGCGGAGATCCGGTCCGTTCTTCTGATGGACGGTGAGTTTGACGTCCACCTTGTCGGCCGTCCGGGCGTAAGTGAAGGATCCGGTTGCCAAGTGCGCGGTGTCGAGTTGGATGGGCGCCGCCAGCGGCGCACCGTCGGTGATCTCCAGGACCGCACTGGTGGCGCGGCGCACGGCAGGGGAGTTGCGATCCCAATTGATCTGTAACTGTCCTTCGCGATCGATGGTGTTGAGCCCCAGTGGCGGCGGCGGAAGAACGGCGGGCGCCGGTCGAAGGGTGGCAAGTACCTGCGGCAGCCACATTTGCCGCACCTGAAAGGCGGCGCCGAGAACCCCCAGGATGGCCACGATGCCAATCCCCATCACCATCCATCGCCAACTGGACGAGGCGTTTTCGACGAGGAACTTTGGAGCGGGCAATTCGGCGGCGGGTTCCGGCAAAAGAACGGCAGCCTCGGGCGCTTCGGGAGGCGCCGGCGCCAGACCGGGCGCGGGCGCGGAGATGGTGTCCGGGCGGAAGCGCCGCGGCGCAGGTCCGTTAAAAGGCGGCGCGGTGGGCGTTCCGGAGGGCATCTGAAGGATGGGCAGCGCGTTCAGCGGATCTTCGCGGTAAGAAGCGCTGGCATGCACGCTGCCATCGGCCTCGCGGAAGAAAAACCCGATGCGCGCGGGCTCGAAGGTGTGCGGCTTCATTACGAGGGCAACCTGCCAGGATTCCGGGAAGAAGCGCTTGTGGATCTCCAGATCCGCGTCGGACAGAAAAATCTCACTACGCGTGTGGGAGTGATACCACCCCACCGGCCGTTGGCCCCCGGCGGCGTTGGCGTGGGCGGCCAGCAATTGCGTCAACCGCGCTTCATCGGGCGGAGACAGGGTGAAGGACGGCCCGTAGGCGTGCTCGCAATCGAGCGCGGCATAGCCGTTGATGACCAAGCGGCCGTGGTGGAACGTGCCCAGCAGGACGCCGCCGATTTCCGCGCCGCCGCGGGGAAGCGAGAAAAACGCGTCGGTTACCGCCAGCCGGATATCGTCCAGTACGCGCGCCGAGGATTCCACCGTGAAAGGGCACGCGGGAACGCTCCAAGTAATTGTCGTGCTGTCGGTACTGCTTTCCGTCATATGCCGGCCGCCGTTCTTTTTGATTGTAGGCGATCCGGTGGCGTGTAACATCCGGCGTTCGGAAACCAGGCGCTGCTAACTTTGGATAGAAACTCAGCGGGACAGGATTTCGCGGATCTTACGGGCAAGAGCTTCGCGGCTGAAGGGCTTGGTAAGAAAATCCACGCCGGAATCCAACACGCCATGGTGAACCACGGTGTCCTCGGTGTAGCCCGATAAGTAGAGAACCTTAAGGCCCGGCAGGCCGGAGCGCAAGGCATCGGCCACCTGCTTGCCGCTCATGTTCGGCATGACGACGTCCGTCACCAGGAGGGAAATTTTTCCGGAGTGAGCCCGGCTGATATCCAAGGCTTCGGCCCCGCTGGCCGCGGGCAGCACGGTATAGCCGAGCTGCCTTAACATTTTTGCCTCAAGGTCACGGACCAGAGTTTCGTCTTCCACCAACATCACCGTTTCGCTGCCGCCAGGGCGCGGGTGCTTCGGGTCTTGCGTCAAGCCGGGCGAGACGGGTTCGGCGACACGTGGGAAGTAGAGCTTAAAAGTGGTGCCCTGGCCGGGCTCACTGTATACCCAGATATCGCCTCCGCTCTGTTTGACCATGCCGTAAACAGTGGCCAGACCCAGTCCCGTGCCTTTGCCGCGCTGCTTGGTGGTAAAAAAGGGTTCGAAGATGTTCTGCCGAGTGGCGGAATCCATGCCGTGCCCCGTGTCGCTGACGGCGATCATGACGAACTCGCCAGGCTTCACCCCCATGTGGGTTTTGGCGTATGTTTCGTCGATCTGGGCATTACTGGTTTCGATGCTGATCCGTCCGCCGAGGGGCATGGCATCGCGGGCATTTACCGCCAGGTTCACGATGGCTTGCTCGATGTGGTTCGGATCGGCCTTGATGTTGCCGATATCCGCGCTCAAGCTGATTACGAGCTGGATATCTTCGCCGATCAGGCGGCGCAGCATGTTTTCGGTTTGCGCGATCACCGCGTTGAGATCCATGACACGCGGCCGCATCATCTGGCGGCGGCTGAAGGCCAGCAGTTGATTGGTCAGCGCGGCGGCCCGATCCGCTGCTTTGAGAATCTCTTCGGCATAGCCCCGCAAAGGGTCCATGGTGGAAAGCTCATCCAGGATCATGCGGTTGTAACCCGCGATCACGGTGAGCATATTATTGAAGTCGTGGGCCACGCCGCCGGCCAGGCGGCCCACGGCCTCCATTTTTTGCGCGTGCGTCAATTGTTCTTCCAGCGTCTTGCGCAGGCTGATATCGCTGATGAACGCGATGCCGAAGAGGCCTTCTTCGGTTTCGACCGTGCTCAGGCTGACTTCCACGGGAAACTCCGCACCGTCCTTGCGCCGCCCGGAGAGATCGAGGCCGATACCCATGGGGCGAGCGCGCGGCCGCTGGAAGTAATCGTCGCGCTGCCGGCCATGTGCCGCCCGTTTTGACTCAGGGAGGAGCAGTTCGATACGCGCGCCAATGAGTTCCTGCCTGGTGTATCCAAACATTTCGCCGGCACGGCGGTTGGCCAGAACAATGCGTCCCGCGCGGTCGATACTGAGGATGGCCTGGGCAGCCGATTCCAGCAGGGCGACCAGCAGCTTTTCGCTTTTGTGAAAGACTCCGGGGATATGCGTGGGCGGGTCGTCTTGGGGTGGGGAATGTTTGGAATCGTCGATCATGGCAGATCTTTCGGTAACCAAGCTATCTTCTCCGCGTTCAGCCGGGTACCAACTTTGAATTAGAACAGAAAAATCCGATAAAAGATACTGCCTGAACGAGGAGTGGGGTGAAGCGGTTTGGTTCCGGTGCGCCGGATCCGGCGGATCAATCCCTAAGCGCTGGCTGGCGAGGCGTCGGTATAATGGAAGGGAATGGCGAAGGGCAAAGAGCTCGAATTGCGTCTGCAGAGGATTGAACAGCAACTCAGCGTGTTCCAGAAGGTCAGCCGTTTCATGGTTCGCGACTTGAGCTTGTCCGACGTCCTGCAGGGCATCGTGTCCCTGGTGGTGGAGTTCACGCACTGCGATTCGTGCCTGATCTACCTGCGGGATGGCGAAGACCTGGTGCTGTGCGCGTCCAAGACGCCGCACCCATCCACCATCGGCAAGCTGCGCCTGCGCTCTAACGAAGGGCTTACGGGTTGGGTGGCGCGGGAACGCCGGCTGCTGGCGATCTCGCGTGAGGCATACAAAGACCCGCGGTTCAAGACGTTCGGCGAACTGCCCGAGGATAGCTACGACGCGTTCCTTTCGGCGCCAGTGATTGCGCGCAACCGGGTGGTGGGAGTCATCAACGTGCAACACCGTCAGCCCCATCAGCACACCGGCAGCGAAATGGAAATGTTGGCGACGGTGGGCGAGCAGGTAGGGTGCACGCTGGTGCTGGCGCGTATGTCGCCCTCGGCACTGGAATCGGCCAATCACGTGGATCTGGTGCTTTCCTCCGGCCCCGTGGCAATGAAACAATAAATTCACCGTGATGAATCCACTTGGCTGGCAGTTATGCGCACTGAGTCTGCTGACGGGGGGCGTAGCCTTGGCCCAGGCTCCGCGTTGGCAGATGCAGTATTTCTACGACGAGGCGAAATCTGAACTGATATTGCAAGACATACAGACCCCCTCGGTGCGGCGCGGGGTGGCGATCGGCAGCATTCAGGATCGCAAGGGAAGGCGCAAGCCGGTAGCGGTGGTGACGTCGGACGGCGGGGCGCATTGGGCTATCGGGAAACTCGAAGAGATCCCGGTCTCGCTGTTTTTTCTGAATGATAGCCTGGGCTGGATGGTCACGGAAAAAGGTATCTGGAAGACCGCCGAAGCCGGCAAGGACTGGCAAAAGCTGCCAAAACTGCCGGCCTCGGCATGGCGGGTCTATTTCGCCGACGAGAATAACGGTTGGGCCGCGTGCAACAAGAAGACGGTGTTGGTCACCCACGATGGCGGGCGCAAGTGGCAGCCGATCAAGGCGGCCTCCGAGCCGCCGGGCGCACCGGAGCGCTCGGCCTACTCCTGGATCGCGTTCGCCAACCGGAACTATGGAATTATCCTCGGATTCAATCAACCTGCCACGCGCTGGGGCTCCCAGTTTCCGGCGTGGATGGACCCTGAGGATGCGTTGAGCCGCCGCCAGACGCCGCACCTCTCTTACACCATGGTGACGCGAGACGGAGGGCAGACCTGGCGAGCCGGATCCTCGTCGCTGTTCGGACAGGTCACGCGGGCGCGTTTTTCGGCGAACGGCCCGGGCCTTGGGCTGATCGAGTTCGGGGTTTCTGGCAGCTACCCGAGCGAGGTTTTCAAGCTCGACTGGACGACGGGGAAAAGTCAAACCATTTTTCGCGACAAGCGCTTCTTCATCACGGATGTCTGGCTCACGAAAGAGGGAACGTCCTATCTGGCAGGCGTCGAAACGGCGGGACAGGTGCGCAGCATCTCGCCCGGGAATGTGAAGGTCTTCAAGAGCAGTGACATGATTACGTGGAGCGAAATGGCAGTGGATTACCGGGCCGTCGCCCGGCGGGCGACGCTGTCCGGCGCCGACGAGCAGAATTTGTGGCTGGCCACGGATAACGGCATGATCCTGAAACTGAAGTAGAACATTTTCGCGACCTGCGTATTATCCACAGGATTTGCACCATCGCACTACTGTAACTGACTCGAAACAAACCGAATAAATTCTGAGGAAAAGGTCCTTTTCAGCGAAAAAGGTGTTGACGGAAAAGCTCGTCGGGAGCATAGTTAACTCGGTTCCAAGAGGTTTGAGGAACAGCAAGCCGGCGGAGACGTAGCGGACCTGGAACGGTGATCCGCAGCCCCAACTTTTACCAGGGCGGGCAGCGGGGAGCGAGAGGAAATCGGGCGAATTCGTCAGGTGGACCGGCAGGCAGCAAAGGCGGTTGAACGCTTTGATCCCGAGGGATGTAAAAATCCCGGAGGGGAGTGGAGACCGCAGGCGCGGCAGGCTGAACTGAGTGGTGGAGGTGCAACGGGTCACAGGCAGTGATACGGCCGCAACCGGCGCAAACCGGAGTGTGGTAGTGGAGCCGAAGGACCGAACGGGCACCCGAGCCAACTTGGAAGGAAGCTAAGTAGCAGGCTGAGAGCTTTGACCCCGGAATGGAGGTCGCTGAGAGGCGGCAACTGTTGCGGGCGAGCGAAAAGCCGTTACGAGCGACCGGTTCCGGGCAAGAGGCGGCAAGCGGCGAGCCAGGAAGCATTGATCCGGGGGCTGGAGAAAACGGCCATCGGGGAGCGGAGAGGCGAATCGTCCGGCGCTCTTGTTCGCGGTGCTCAATGCCGGGCATGCCGGTAGTGAGCCAGGCTGCAAATCAGGTCACTTGGGACCACTTTTTTTGTGTGGCATCTGAACGACACACATCGGAAACCGCGGCCACGAAGTGGATGGATGGTTGGGCAATCCGCGTCGCGCTGTGAAGGCTCGAGAGGCTATCCAGCCTGCGCTCCCGGTTGCGCAGGCCATCGGGACCGGCTAGACTCCGAGCTGAGTGTGAGAATGGCAAAACGGGTTCTGTTGGTTTCCGCAATCATTGCTGTCGCGGTGGCCCTGTCTTCGGCCCAGTTCTCCTCACAGGGCACCATCACCCCTGGAGGCTCATTTTCCGGCAGCGCCAGCTTCGGCGCACCGCTTCCGTTCGCCCTTCCTGTAGTGACCGGAGCGCCCTACTCTGGCGAAGAAGTAAACGAAAGCCTCAAACTGCTGACCGATGGCACGCGTATCACGCAGAAGATGCCCGGCAGAAAAGTCTGGCGCGACGGCGACGGCCGTACCCGCACGGAGCGCCCGCTCGGAATGGGAACGCACCAACCCTCAGTGCCCGCGATCCTCGAGATCACCGATCCGGTGGCCGGGTACAAGTACACGCTCGACACGCAGAACAAGGTGGCGCACCGGCAGGCATTACCCGCGGCGGGGTCTCGCCCGACCGGCTTCATCGGAGGCTCCGTGGGGAGCAGCCCGAGCGCCGTAGTCTACCGCAATGCTCCGTTACCCGCGCCCGCGGGCGGGGGCGGTGGCAGCCGCGCGGGCGACATGGCTCCTCAGCCAAGGCTCTCGGCGGCCAACCCGCCGATGCAACCGCGTATCTCCCACGAGCCGCTGGGCGTGCAGAGCATCGAAGGAGTGCTCGCCGAAGGTACTCGCAACACCATTACCTATCCGGCCGGCACGGTGGGTAATGACCGCGAGTTCTCCGTAGTGAGGGAAAGCTGGATGTCGCCGGACCTGAAGCTGCAGATCTTTTCGAAATCAAACGACCCGCGCAGCGGAGAATACACATTCCGCATTCAAGACCTGAACCGCGCGCCGCCCGACGCGATGCTGTTCACCGTGCCGCCAGAGTACACGGTGGTCGACGAGGCTGGCGCGTTCACCATCAACTACAAGGGACCGTAAGCTACGCGACCAATTCCTTTTGCGCCGCCACGTAATTTCTTACATATTCTGAAAATACCCGGGTTAAAGCCTGACGGGTGTGGTCGGTGCGGCCGATTTTCTTATCTTCGATTTGAAATACGGGCAGCAGGTCGCGCGTCGTCGAAGTGATGAACACCTCGTCGGCCGCCTCCAGATCGCCGGGCAGCAGCGCCTTCTCTTCCACCCGAATCCCGGGAGCACGGACCTCGCCGAGGAGCACTTCGCGCGTAATCCCCGGCAGGCAACCCGAGCTGAGGGGGGGCGTGTACACGTGGCTGCCGTTGGCGATGAAGAGATTCGCCGACGTGCATTCGGCCACTTCGCCGCGCTCATTGAGCAAGATCACTTCATCGAAACCGCGCGCCTGGGCCGATTCGAGCCAGGTCAGATTCATCGCCCAGGAGAGCATTTTAGCTCCAGTGAACTCGCTGGCGGCGTGGCGCGCTTCGCGGACATAGGCCAGCTTGACGCCGTCGCCCCAATTCTTCGAATCGGCCGTGAGCGCGAGCAGATCGCTGGGACGCCCGTTGGACGGGCCGGCCCACATGCCGCCGCCGTTGCGGACGATGGCGATGCGCAGCGTGCAGTTGGGCGCGTGGTTGGCCTCCACCAGTTCCAGCATCTTGCGCCGGACGTGATCCGGACCCTGCGGCAGTGGGACATGCAGGGCCGCGGCATCGCGCTGGATCCGCGCCCAATGGCGCTCCCAGGCGAAGGGAACACCCTCGGCAACGCGCAGCGTACTGAACACGCCCCAACCGGAAAGCAGCCCTACCTGGCCGGGAGCCAGGCAGAGATCGGTAGACTTCTGAATCTGGTCGTTATGAAGAATAAATTGATGCAGCACACCCTAATTCTAGCGTGTAGGGCGGAGCGGGTGGTATGCGCAGCTTATGGTGCCGGCCAATTGGGGAAGGGGTTGATGCGCGATTCGCGGCATGACTCGATCAGGGCGGGCACCCGGGCCCGGCGTTCGAAGACCTGTTCGAGCAGCCGGTCCAGCGCATCTTCCTCGCCTTCGATCCAATCGGGCGGGATGCTCTTCCACGCCTGGTCGATGACCTCCTCGGGGAAGTGCACGACCTGGTCCAGCCACGGCTGCAAATCATCCAGCGAGCGCACACGGTCGTAGACTAGTTTTCGGGCATAGATGCCCTGCACGGCGGATTCCGGAAAGTCCCAATTGGGCCCGTTGAAAGCGTACCCGTGATCGATCATGCGGGCGACAAAGCTGGCGTGGCCGCCGGCGGAATCCGTGCGCCGGACCATGGCGCGATAGAAAACGCACTGGCGGCCGTCGGCATTGCCGACCCATTTGTCGAAGACGAGGATGGCGCGGAAGTCCTCCAGGTTGGCGACCTGGGCCAGCAGGGCGTCGGGGAGAAAATCGTAGACGGCGATTCTGCCCGGGTCGCCGGGATACTGAGAGCCGAATTGCCAGCCCGGTTCGATCTCCACGCGGCGCGTGCCAAGCTGCATCATGCACTCGGGGTTGGCGGCCAGGAAGGCAGACCCGACCTGGATGAGGGCGGTCTCTGGCACGGAGATTTTCAGATAGCGGAGCAGCGTGGCGCACAGCGCCTCGTTGACCAGCACGCGGCGGTGCTGGGGGTTATTGCGGAACTTGACGACGTACCATTGACCGTCGTCGGCTTCCAGTAGATGGGCCTGGGCGCCTCCGCGCATTTTTCGCACGTGCCGGACCGCGGTGAGGGGCATCGGAAAGAAAATGCAGTACCCTAGAGTTTTAACACACGGAGGACAAAATACCGATGGCCGAACTAGGATCCCCCACCACTAACGCAGGCGACGCGCCGGACGCGAAAGGCGGGCCAGGAGGTGGACGCACCAAGGACGAGGTGGCATTGGAGCTGATGAAGTTCATTGCCGTCAACACGGGATACGGAAAGTCTGGGCAGGCGGCGGCGGGCTTTTCGGCAAAAGCCGGAACCCGCTCGCCCGAAGATCTGGCCGAAGAACTGCTAAATCTCTTCGATCGCTGCCGGAAAGCCGTCAATAAGGAAGTGTAAGAACGCGCTACCCGCGCCGGGATTGCAGCCGGCGCGGGTTTTGGCCGGTGATAGACCGGCCGGGTCCCACTATTTTCTTTTCGGTGAGGGTTTTTTCGCCGGCGCCTTTTTTATCACCTTTTTTGCCACCTTTTTTGGCGCTACTGTCTTCACTGGAGCTTTCTTGGCTGCCGGTTTAACCGCTTTTGCGTGCTTTTTCGGAGGGGCCTTCTTAGCTGGCGCTTTGCCCGCGGCTTTCTTGGCAGGAGCCTTCCTGGCAGCTTTTTTGGCCGGAGCTTGCTTCGCCGCCGGTTTAGCCATAGGCTTTTCGGTCTTCTTGGCCTGGGCCTTCTTAGCGGCCTTCTTGGCGACCTTTTTGGCGGGTGCTTTAGCCGCGGCTTTTTTGGCCGGCGCGAGTTTGGCGGCTGGTTTCTTCGCGGGAACCTTACTGGATGACGACGCCTGCTTCACCGGCTTCTTGGGCGGAGCTGGCGGAGGAGGTCCCGAAGTAGGCGACGGTTCGGCGATAGCAGCCGGCACCGGTTGGGCTACGGGCGGCAGCGGCGGCGCGATCGCTTCTCCGTCGTCATCCTCATCCTCTTCGTCATCTTCGTAGTCGTCGAGCTTCGAGTCTATCTCTGAGTGCTCTTCGTCGTCGTAGTCGTGGAAGTCTTCCATCTCTTCTTCGTCCTTCAGAGCGATGATCGGGCGATCCAACATTACACAAGCCTCCTGTAGTCAAGGCGCAATCACCCATAGAATACCCCTTTTTGAACGAGAGGCAATAGCGAAATAGATTCCAGTTGAGAATTTCACGCAGCACGAGCCGGGACTGGAAACCCGCCTCGCCACACACCGACCGGCACTTCCGATAGCTGCAGGCGCAAATAATGCGGCAGGCAGTCCCGCCGCTTCCATCGTCCCCGCCTTCGCCCCGGTATCGCAGCGGTCCGGCCCTGCCCTAAAGGAAATCTCCTGAGCCGCCGATATTCTCTGGTGAGTAACACCACATGATTTCCATTCAAT
Source organism: Candidatus Solibacter sp. (assembly GCA_025361425.1). Lineage (GTDB taxonomy): Bacteria > Acidobacteriota > Terriglobia > Bryobacterales > Bryobacteraceae > Solibacter. Next base: position 18,528 of record JANYAH010000036.1, read on the forward strand.
CCTCACTCACCGACCTGGAGCGCAGCCATCAGATACGCGCCGCGATCCTGGACTATTACGTCCTCGCCATTAAGAACATCGCCCGCTATGCGGTCGAGCTGGATGAGGACCTTACCGGGCCTTACCGCAAGTACTTGAGCACACTGGCCACCGAAGTGGCCACGGGGACATCGGGGGCCCTGGCGGACAGCGGTTCCACGTTGCGAGGGCTGCTGCGCGATTACCGGGAAAAGGCATCTCAGTATCTTGCCACTCTGCGCGACGAACTGGCCGGCACCGCGCGCACGCTAGAAGAGATTCTGGATGGACTGGGGCAAGCCGATGGCGACCACGAAATTAACGTTCGCACCGAGCTTGGCAAGCTGCGCCAGCTAGCCGCCAGCCCGGGATATGCCGCATTGGGGACCGTGATTTCCACTACGGCCGATTCCATCGAAAACAGCCTGGAGCAGGTGCGCAAGCAACACCAGCTCACGACCTCCCAGTTCCTGGTGGAGATCCGCATGCTGCACAAGCGCATCGATGCCCTGGAATCCGCCGCTTCCATTGATGAGGTCACGCACTTCGCCACCCGTGAGGAAATGGCGGAACGAATCCGCGCGGCCGCGGCGGGCCAATACTGCCTCCTGCTGATCGGCGCCCGGGGTCTGCGGCGCGCGGAAGTCCAATTCGGCAAAGAGGTGGGTGACGCGCTCTCTGGGGCCTTCGCCAAGCGTTTGCGCAACAGCCTGCCCGTCGCCACCGTGATTGCCCGTTGGGGTGCCGAGGAGTTCGCAACCATGCTCACCGCCAAGAACTCTGAAGTGCTGGCCTCCGCCAAGTGGATCACCGAAAATCTCTCCGGCGACTACGTCTGCCTGAAATCCGGCAAAACCGTCCACCCCACACTGCAACTGACGGTAGGCGTGGTGGACACCGGCGCACATGAAACGCCCGAACGCATCATCGAACGCATCGGCGCCTTCCTGATGGGCCAAGGCTAGGCAGCGCCGCGGATCCAGTGTGGGGCGGACTCCCCGGTCGGCGCCGCCCCCTTGGAGCAGGGGGTCCGCCCGCCGGCAAGCCCGAAGCGCGAGCCCTCGCCCCGTCAGTTGCTACACTGAAAGCAGATAATGCCGGAATTTTGTAGCTGCGGCGCTCAATTGCCGCCCGACTCGCTCTTCTGCAACAAATGCGGCAAGCCGCAGCGTGACGTCATTGCGCCGGAGCCCGAACCGGAGGAAGTAGCCGAATTAGTCCCACCCCCCGCCGCGCCAGTCATCGCTGCCGCGCCGCCACCGCCGCCGCTCAACTTCCACAACCTGGTGGCACTCCGGATTGCCTTTGTCGTGGCCCCGGTGGCGTTCTTGCTGAGTTGGATCCCCGCGCTCAATTTGGTCCTTTGGATCGCCGCGGGTTTCCTGGCAGTCTTCTTCCACCGCCGCCGCACCGGTGACCTGCTGAACGTCCGCGCCGGCGTCCGCCTGGGCTGGATCACCGGTGTGCTGATGTTCGCCATTACCACGGTGATTTTCACCCTGACGATTGTACCCGTAGCCGTTAAGGGCGGCATAGCCACGCTCTTCCGCCAGCAGTTGAAAAACCCTTCCGACCCCAACGTTCAGGAAGCTCTGCGCATGCTCGAAACGGCGCCCGGGCTGGTCACCATCCTGCTCGTCATGCTCTTCATGCTGTTCATTTTTATCACCCTGCTAAGCATGGCCGGCGGCGCCCTGGGCGCCAAATTCGTCAGCCGCGACCAGTAGCGCTGCTGCGATGTAAAAGTGGGGCAGCCAATTCTGGCTGGCGGTTTTCAACCGGCGTTGGGAGTTTCTTTTCGATATTTTTCCCGATTCTGGTCTGCATTGATCGTGGGGCGGTCCCGCTGGACGGCGACCGACGCCCTCGTCGGCCTATTCGCAGCCTGCAAGATGCCGATCCCGTTGGTCCGACTGCGGGACGGGGGCGTCCAGCGCAGACCGGGGGGTCTGCCCCACAGCATCCCCGATATTGAGAACAGTATGTGGCATTGGGCGAAAGCGGCAGCCCCGCAACGAGCGCACGATCCCCGCTATTGCCGCGACTCCGGCAGTACTCGCGCCGAAGGCGTCTGCGAATAGCGCTTTACCACTGCCACTCCGGCGAAGATGATCACCATCGCCCCCGTCTCCCGCCATCCAAAGGGCTCGCGGTAGAACAGCCAGCCGAGCGCCACCGCCACGACGGCGTTCACGTACGGATAGACCGACACAATCGCGACCGGCAGCTTATCCATGGCATACACGAACGCGCTGTAGCCCACCAACGATCCGAACACGATCAGGTACACCATCGCCGAGACGCCGCGCGTACTCCAGTGAATCGTCATATCCCCGGCGCCCAGCGCGATCGGGATCATCGCCAGCCCCGCCGCCATCTGCTGGACTCCGCCGGCGATCACGGGGTGCGCCTTCCCCGCCTTGCGCCGCTGGATGATGGATCCGAAGCTCCACGCCGCCATGCCGAAACTGAGCAGCACAAACCCGATCACCAGTTTGTGATCGATCGCCCCCGCGCCGGCGTCGGGCGTGAACAGCAGGGCCGCCCCGGCCAGGCCCACGGCCATCCCGGCGATGGTCGGCGCGTGCAACCGTTCGCCCCCCGGCAGCAGCGCGTCGACGCCCACCATCCAGAACGGCGAGATGGTGGTAATCAGCCCCGCAATTCCGCTGGGAATCAGCGTCTCCGCCGCGACCAGCATCCCGTTACCCACCCCCAGCGTCAATAGGCCGCTGAAGCACGCCCAAGCCAGTTCCTTGCCCTTCGGCAGATAGAGCCCGCGGGCGCGAGAGAACACCAGCATGACGGTCCCCGAAACCATGTACCGCACACACACCAATAACATCGGCGGAAACGATTCCAGCGCCATGCGAATTCCCAGGTAAGTAGTTCCCCAGAAGAGACACACCGCGACCAGTGCTAGATACGGCTTGAATAAAGGATGTCGGGACAATGCCTTAGGGTAACAGGCGGCATCAGTCTGCGCCTTGGGCGTTACTGCCGAAAGGCGCGCGCCGCCGAGATCAATCGCTGGCGTGATTCTGCGGCAAGAGGCGCGCGGCCCCGCGCAGGCCGCTCCACGCTTCCGCCACGACGATGGAGTTCGCCGGATTGCGCGGATCGTACCTTACGCTCATCGCGCTGATTCCGGAGAAATCGAGCGCAGCCGCGCCCACGAAGCCCGAGAGATCCTGCGAGGCCGTGTACTCGACACCGCGGACGGAGTATAAATAGAACACGAGATTCTCGCGAATCTCCACCAGCATGGCGTCGCTGATCTTCCCCATGGCCACCAAATGCGCGCAGCGCCGGCGCTCGCGTTCCTCCGCCGTGACCCGCGAACGCCGCCAGGCCCGGTACCCTAAGACCGCGAGCAACACCACGAGAACCACGGCGAGGGCGACTATGATCAGCTCGGCGGCCGTGTAGTGGGTAATCAATGATTCCATCAAGGGCAATTGCTAGCGAGTGGCGGGCGTCTGCGCGAACGCTTTATTGTAATCCTTCAGAAACTGCTCCAGCCCCTTATCCGTCAGCGGGTGATTGAACAGCATATCGAGCACCTTGAACGGCATGGTGCCGATGTGGGCCCCCGCCAGCGCCGAATCGATCACGTGGGTGGGCCCCCGCAGCGATGCCGCCAGCACCTGCGTCTTGTATCCGTAGTTCTTGTAAATCTGCACGATGTTGCGGACCAAATCCATCCCCACGGCCCCGACGTCATCCAACCGCCCCACAAACGGGCTGATAATGTAGGCCCCGGCCTTGGCTGCGAGCAGCGCCTGCCCCGCCGAAAAACAGAGGGTGACATTCACCCGAATGCCTTCCTTGCTCAGCGCCGAGGTCGCCTTGATGCCATCCCGGGTCAACGGGCATTTCACCACGATATTTTTGTGGATCTTCGCCAGTTTGCGGCCTTCCACAATCATGGCGTCCGCTTCGAGGGAAATCACTTCCGCGCTGATGTCGCCATCCACGATGTCGCAGATCAAGCGCACCTGCTCTTCGATTGGACGCCCTTCCTTGGCAATCAGCGACGGGTTGGTGGTTACCCCGTCGACGATGCCCCAACTCGCGCCCTTCTTCAGCTCATCCAGGTTCGCAGTGTCCAGAAAAAATTTCACTTTGTGCCCTCCGCGCTTTCCATTTCAGTCTACACCCGCGCACGGCGAACCTCGCCGAGGCAGCGTGCTTCGGCGCACGCGCGGGCGGGACAAAACTACTTTTTGCGGAGGCGGAACGGTTTCATCCTGGGGATGTGCTCATCCACGATGCGCAGTTCCCCCGCGCCATTGCCGGTCAGTTTCAACTCGAAGTGCATGATCTCGTTGTCGCCCTGATCCTGATAGTCGAACTCCAGTTTGTCGCCGTCGGCCTTGGCAAAAAAGAACGGCGCTTCGCGGTCTTCCACCGGACTGGCTTCGAGCAGCTCCCCCTCATCGCTGAGGGAAATGCTGCCGACGTTCATCGTCCCCGAGATTCTCTGACCAGCCTGGATCTTCAGCACCAGGAAGACTTTTCCCGCGGTAGCCGCTTCCCAGGTGCCTTCGAACCGGGCCGGCTGGGCCAATCCGCCCAAGCTCAGAAGAAACACCAGACAAGCGGCAACGCAGGCCGGTTTGCGCATACGAGGTAATTTAGCACGTTGCCTGCCAGCGTGTCCCCGTTGTACGTAAAGGCCTCGCTGAACCCAAGCTGTGCCGCCCGGACAACTGCGTGACATCTCCGCACGCGGCCGCACGGCGGTTGCGCGACCTGGAAGCGAGGCGAGACTGCCGATTGACGTGAGCGCTTGACTACGCGCTTGACTACGCGCTTAACTACGCGGGGAACGACGCGGGGAACGGGAGCCGCCCATTCTGATTGCGGTACTCTCAATATCTGGCTTATAAGCGTATTTTTCTGCTACTGGCTCTGCTATGGCTGGCGGCCGCGCTGCCTCGTCTTGGCACGCGTTACTCATGGGACTGGGACTCCTCTCAGTTTGATCGCGCGGCGGAGAAATTCGACGTCAGGCTGCACCAACCGCACCCGCCAGGTTATCCGTTGTGGGTACTGTCGATGAAGGGGCTCACGCCATTGCTGGGGAACCCCAACTCAGCCCAGGTGCTTCTGTCGCTGATGTTTACGGTCGGCGGCCTGCTGTTTTTCACCTCGCTGGCGCGAGAACTGCTCGGTAGTACGGACGGACTTGCGGCCGCGGCCCTGCTGGCCTTCTCGCCGCTGGTTTTTCTTTACGCAATTGTGCCGCTGGCCACCTCGGTCGACCTTTTCTCTTCCTGTGCTGTCGCTTGGTTCGCAGCGCGAATCTGGTCCGGCGAGGCGCGCTGGATAGTCCCCGCGTGCCTCGTCGCCGGCTTTACCGCGGGGTTTCGGGAAAGCGGGGTGACCCTGATTTTGCCGCTGCTGGCCGCCGCGATGGTGCGCGGCCTTTGGCTTTCACGTTACCAGAGCTATGCCTGGAAAACGTGCGTGGCGGGAGTTGTGGCCGGGTTGGCCGCCTGGCTTTGCTGGCTGGTGCCGGCTGCCAGCTTGAACGGTGGATTAGGCAACTGGCACCACATGGCCAATGCCCAGATGCTTGGCGTTTTTCGCCAGACGTCGGTGTTTTTTGGTGCTCCGGCAATGGTACACGGGAAGATGCTGATAGAGGTTCTGGGTTACTTCGGCATAGCCCTATCCGTTCTGGTTCCCGTGTCGCTGGCCAGCCGTTCCGGCTCACGCAACTCTCCGGCGTGGTGCTCTCCCGGCTTTTTTGCGCTGTGGCTTGTACCCAACCTCATCGTGGTCTTCCTGCTGCACTGTGGGAAGCCAGGCTACATCCTTCTCTCGCTCCCGCCCTTGGTTCTGGCGGCGGTCCGGCGGAGAAACGTGGGCCGTCTGGCGCTGCTTGGCGCTGCTGTCGGGATCTTCGTGTCCTGTTTCCCCTATGAACGCCTGGGCCAGTCCCCTCCGAACACGATTGAATATCTATTGCTGCGCTCCAGCCCCAGATTCGCTTATGTCCTCGAAGCTGGCCAGCGCCGGATGCGCAGCGTGTTGGACGCAATCCCTGGCCCGCCGGGCGAGAGGCTAATGATCTCCGATGTCCACCGCCCCGAGGCCCCCAATATCCGGACAGTCACTTTCGATTTCCGCGATCTGCGCTGGACAGACGACCCGATATCCAGGAACTTCTGCGGATTGTGGTCCACCAGCGGGAACCACGAACTCTGCACCTGCACCATGATGCGATGCCCGCGGCGGAAGCAGTGGTCGATATCGGGCATCACCCACTCCACTTTCTCCATCTTGCCCGGAGTGAACGGCTCGGGCTGGGAAAAACTGTTGCGGAACTTGCCGCGCATGGCTTCGCCGCG
>JANYAH010000070.1 GCA_025361425.1 Candidatus Solibacter sp.
CCACAACGCAGATCGCCGAGAACCGCGATCTGATTGGTAATGTTGACGCGCTGTTGTTCCAGGAATTCCAGGGACTTTGGGGTCGTCATCGGGGCAGCCTCCTATCCTAGCGTACTACATACGCTCGGATATTGGGCACAATACAAGAACCCACCCATTTAACCACTTTCAAGTCGCACACCCCGCCGCCAGCATCTTCTCCGGTATCCCTGCCGCGCCTGCTATCATGGGAGATCATGTCCAATGCCATTCCCACGGTAGTCATTGTGGGCAGGCCCAACGTAGGAAAGTCCACTCTTTTCAACCGCATCACAGGACAACGGCGCTCCATTGTCGGGGATGAACCCGGGATTACGCGCGACCGTATACATGGGACTGCCGAACACGACGGCCGGCGCTTCGAGCTGATCGACACCGGCGGTATCGTCGTGCACGACCTGGATTACATCCCGGGGCAGATCCTGCGCCAAGCCGAATTCGTCCTGAAAACCGCCGACCACATCATCTTCCTGGTCGACGGGCGCGCCGAAATCACCGGCAGCGATCGCGACCTCGCCCTTATGCTCAAGCGGCTGGGTAAGCCCGTGTCCCTCGCGGTCAACAAGATCGACGCGCAGATCCGCGACAACCTCACCAACGAGTTCTTTGGACTTGGGATTGCCGACGTGTTTCCGGTATCGGCGGAGCACGGCATCGGCGTGGACGCCATGCTGGACCGCGTCACCGAAGGCTTTGCCCGGGGCGATGCGCCGGTTGAAGATCCGGCGGCCCCGGCGGGAATCAAGGTGGCCATCATCGGACGGCCGAACGTGGGCAAATCGACCCTGCTCAACGCCCTCACCGGCACGGAGCGGGTGATTGTTTCGCCCGTCGCCGGGACCACGCGCGATGCGGTGGATGAAACCGTAATCCACCAGGGCACCGAGTACATCCTCATCGACACCGCGGGCATCCGCCGCAAGGGCAAGACGCGCGACATGGCCGAGAAGATGAGCGTCGTCATGGCCCGCCGCCACATCCGCATGGCCCATGTCGTGCTGCTCATGCTGGACGCCACCGAGGGCGTGGTGGCGCTGGATACCACCATCGCCGGCTACGCCCATGAGGGCGGCCGCGCGCTGATTGTGTGCGTCAACAAGTGGGACGAGATGAAGGGCCAGTCCGGGCAGAAGAAGAACGAATTCGAACAGAAGATCCGCGACGAGTTCAAGTTCCTGGACTACGCGCCGATTGTTTTTCTTTCGGCCAAAGATGGCTCGGGCGTGGGCAAGCTGTTCAAGCTGATTCGCGAGGTATACGACTCGGCTTCCCGCCGCATCACCACGGGCGAACTCAACCGCTTCGTGACGAACCTGCATTTCGAAGAACGCAAGATTTACTACATCACCCAACACTCCATCCGTCCGCCTTCCTTCGCCGTGTTCACCGACAAGGGTCCGGCCCTGCATTTTTCGCACGAGCGGTATCTCGTCAATCAGATGCGAAAGAAGTTCGGCTTCATCGGGACGCCCATCATGTTGCAGACAAAGTCCAAGAAGCGGGCCAAGTAGCGCTCATCCCGCCGTCGCCCTAGCCCGCGTCAAGCCCGTGGATCGGCCTTCCTGCCGGTTTTGTGGGGCGGGCAATCTTGCCCGCAGCCGCCTTGCAGGCGGCTTTTTCGGGCCCAGCGCGCGCCTGCGTGCTCCGCAAATGCCGGCTGAAGGCCGGCTGCCGCCTGCGTTGGCTGCTTCGCTATTCTGCTTGCTGCGGACCACCCGTTGACTGATTCCGGATGCAAGTTCACGTACTCTTCGGCAAGGGCAGGATGAGAGATCTCGACGTGTCGCCGAACGCAACAAAGCCATGGTGCAAATAGAAACGCTCCGCCTGTTCATCCTTGGCATCGACCACAAGCGCGTACACGGCGATTTCGGTCCGCCTGGCACGCTCGATGGCATCCCACAGCAAGGCACCCCCGAGTTTACGGCCATGATAGGCGAGAGCGACGGCAAGGCGCCCCAGTCGCGCGACGGGTACGGTAGGATAGCGCGGCAGGCGTTTGGCAAATCGGACTGGCATCTGCGCCAGAAGCACCCCAGCCGAAGCCAATGTATAGAAGCCGGCAATCCGATCTGCCCCTTTCTCGCGGGCCACGAAACAAGCCGCGATTCGGCGGCGCGCATCCTCGCCGGCCTGCTCCCGGAAATAGCGATCGAGCGCATCCACGCCGCACCTAAACTCCGTACGGTCTTGGCCTGGCCCTAGCGGCTCTATGATAAAAGAACCCGTCATCGCGAGGATGCAATCAAGCGGGCATGAGCCTTCTTGGCGCGCTTCAGGGCAGGCGCAAGAACCGGCGGATTTAGAAGCAATTCCACAAAAAGCTGCTGCTCTTGGACCGACAAGCGAATGACCTGGGCTTCGTCGATGGTCCTATGTGCGATCTCCTTAGCAGCGGCAACCAAAAAATCACTGATACTCCGGCCCTGCAATTCCGCGGCACGCTTGACGATCAGGAGCGCATCGGGCGCAATGCGAGCTTCGATACGCGCTGTGCGGGTTGCTTGCTGGGGCATGGCTAAAACACTCCTGGACAGTATTGTACGGGAGTCTACCTTACAAAAGCAACCTGCCGAGCCTGAACCACCGCGGCCGCTCGCTGGGGGGGGGGGGCATCTCAGGCGTCACGACGCAAACATTTTTTTATTTTTCCATTCCCCCTCAATCACTTACCCCCCCTCGCCCCCAAAGTCCCCGCCGCTCGCGTGCTACATCGTAGTCATGGCAACCCCCGCTCAAATCACCGCCAATCGGGCCAACGCCCAGAAATCTACCGGACCTCGCTCCGTCGAGGGCAAGTCCGTCTCCCGCTTCAACGCCCTCAAGCACGGCCTGGACGCCGCCTCCATCGTCATCTCCCGGCGAAGACCCCGCCGATTACAACTCGCTCGCCGCCCACTACCTCCACGACTTCCGCCCCCAATCCGCCTTCGAATCCTTCCATCTCGATACCATGCTCCGCGCCGATTGGCAGAAACGCCGCCTACAGAGCGTTGAGGCCGACCTCCACCGCACCATCCTCGCCGAATCGCCCGGCGCATCCCTTGCCGCCGCTCTCCTCGCCGATTCCCCCGCCGCCAAACTCCTCGCCCGCGTCCAGCGCCAGATCGCCGCCTTCGAACGCACCTGGCACCGCGCCAATACCGAACTCCACCGCGCCCGCTGTCAGGACGAATCCACTGCCGACCGAACTTCTGGGAACTCCCTCGATGCCCTCTGTCCCCCCTCCCCGGTCGTGTTGGCTTCGTTACCGCATTCCGGAAACATCGCCGCTCCCGCCCCCCCAGCCGCCCCCGTTTCCTCCCGGGACTGGCCGCCAACTGACGAAAGAACCGGCCGGCCTTTGTACTTCGTCGGCTGAAAACCGGAGAAGCGCCTTGCCCCACAACGGCGTGAATTACTTTTGCCACTGATATCATAAAAAGATATGCAGGAAGTCAATATTGGCGTCGTGGGCCTCGGCAACGTCGGGTCCAGCACGCTCGCCATACTGTCCGAAAACGGGGATCAGATCGCACTGAAGCTCGGGTACCGTTTGAAAGTGGTCGCTGTGTGCAGCCGTTCGGTGCACACCAAACAGATTCCCGCGGGACTCGGCGACGTGTTCAAGACCACGGACTGGCGCGAGGTCGTGGCGCACCCGGATGTCCAAATTGTCGCCGAACTGGTGGGCGGCACATCTGTGGCGGCGGAGATCGTCAATGCCGCCATCGCCAATCGCAAGAGCGTCGTCACGGCCAATAAGGAACTGATGGCGGCCAACGGGCCGGAGATCTGGGATCGCGCGATCCACGCCGGAATCAATCTCGCCATGGAGGCCTCGGTCTGCGGAGGTATCCCCATCCACGCCGTGTTGCGCGAGGGCATCTCCGGCGACCGCGTGCAGGCGTTGTATGGGATTCTCAACGGCACCTGCAATTACATTCTCACCGAGATCGAAAAGCGCGGCGCCGATATGGAGACCATGATCGCCGAGGCGCAGCGCCTGGGATACGCTGAGGCCGACCCCAGCGCCGACGTGGATGGCTACGACGCGCGCAGCAAGCTGGTGCTCTTGGCCGCGCTGGCCTTCGGCGAGAAGATCACCGCCTCGGACATCTTCGTGGAAGGCATCCGCCGCATTACCCCGCTCGATTTCCAGTACGCCAGGACGCTGAAGCACACCATCCGGCTGATCTGCGGCGGGCGCAAGACACCGGACGGGTTGATTCTCTTCGTGCGCCCGGCGCTGATTCCCACATCCACCATTCTGGCCAGCGTGCAGGGCCCTTACAACGCGGTGTGGGTCAAGGGAATGTTCGGCGAAGATACCTTTTACTACGGGTGGGGCGCGGGGCACCCTACCGGCGTGGCCGTGGTCAGCGACCTGATGCGCGTGGCGCGCGAAATTCGCGGCGGCAGTCCGGAGCGCGTCTCGCCGTTCGCGCATGAGCGGCTGGGTGAGAACAAACCGGTATCGGTGAAGCTGCAAAAACGTGCCTACTACCTGCGCTTCCGCGTCGAGGACCGTCCCGGGATCATCGCCAAACTGGCGGGTATTCTCGCGAGCAAGAATATCGGGCTCGAAGCCGTGCTGCAGGAGCCCTGCGACACTAAGAACGATCTGCCGTTCGTGATCACCACGGAGCAGACCAGCGAGCTATCCATCGGCGAGGCAATGGAAGAGATGGCGCGCCTCGATTTCATGCGAGAAGCGCCGCTGGCGCTGCCCATGGAGACGGCACTGTGAGAATCGCCGGCGGCTTTGCGGCTCTGGTGCTGGCCGGGTTGCTGAATGCGACGCTGGCCGCACAGGTGGCCGGCCAAGCCAACACGGGATATCAGACCGAGCAGCAGCGCAAGGGTGTGGCCAGCGGCCTAGCCGATCCGGCGCGCGACGAAAAGCAAATGCCCGGTGAACTGATTCGCGCCATGGGCCTTCAGCCTGGCATGACAGTGGCGGACGTGGGCACGGGGATCGGCTATATGCTGCCCTTCCTGAGCCGCCGCGTGGGAGCCGACGGACACGTGATCGCGGAAGATATTTTCGATGACTTTTTGGCCGCGGCAAAGCAGCGTGCCGAAAACCAGAAACTGGCCAACGTCACCTTCGTGAAGGGTACGGAAACCGACCCAAACCTGCCCGAAGCCGGGGTTGATATCGTGCTTGCCCTGGACGTCTACCATCACTTCGATTACCCCGAAAAAATGCTGGCCGCCATGCATAAATCGCTCAAGCCCGGTGGCAAACTGGTGGTGGTGGAGTATTACAAACGCCAGGAGGCCATGCCGGGAGGGCGGGCGTTGACCCATATCCGCCTCGACATGCCCGACATGATCAAGGAGATAGAGGCCAATCGCTTCCATCTCATCGCCGAGAAAGAGCACGTTCCGGACAGCCAGTACCTGCTGATCCTGAGAAAGAATTAGGTAACCAATGAAGAAGTTTCTTGCATACGCAACGTTGTTCGCGGCGCTGCCGCTGGCGGCTCAGGTGGCCAACGACCAGGGCGCCCTGACGCGCCAGCAGGGCGACCAGATCTTGCTGGAGCTACGCCAGATCCGCCAGTTGCTGGAGCGGCAGCAAGCCAAGCCCGCGGCGCAACCCCAGGAAGAGGCGCCGACCAAGGTCAAGATCGCCGACCTGAGCGGGGTCTCCATGTTGGGCTCCAAGAGTGCGCCGCTCACCATCGTGGAGTACACGGACTATCAATGCCCATTCTGCCAGCGGTTCCATGTGACGGCATTTGTCGAACTGAAGAAGGCCTACATCGATACCGGGAAGGTTCGCTTCTTCAGCAAGGACATGCCGCTGGATTTCCACCCCAATGCGATGCGCGCCGCCATGGCCGCGCGCTGCGCCAGTGAGCAGGGCAAGTTCTGGGAACTGCGCGATACCATGGCCGCCAACCCGAATTCGCTGGATCTGGAGCACATCGTGGGCTTTGCCGCGGACCTGAAGATGGACACCAGCGCGTTGCGCGCGTGTATCGACGGCGGGAAGTTTAAGGAACCCGTGCAGCGCGACGTGCTGGAGGCCATGAAGATCGGCGCCAACGGCACGCCGACATTCGTCGTCGGCAAGAGCGTGGGCAACGGCGTGGATGGCGAACTGGTCATCGGCGCCATGCCGTTCCAGATGTTCGACGCGAAGCTCAAGGAATTGCAGTCCGCCAAGTAGCCGGTCGCTTAAGGCTCCGCCTTGTGCATCCGAGTGATGCTCGGCTTGATCCCACTCACCGCGCGGCTAGGTCTTCCAGAAAGATGCGGCGTGCCTCCTTGTACTCTTCGGGCAGCATCGGGCCTAGCCTGCCGGATTGCTCCGCCTCGGCGCGTTCTTCCGCGAAGATCCTGTCCACACTCTGAAACGCCATCGCGCACGCTTCCACCACGTCCTCGCTATAGGCCGGCGCGGCATCCACCAGCATGTTGGCGCGGCCCAGCGTGTTTTCCGCGGCGCGTACCCGTTCGGCCGCGCGCCCGATGATGTCCGGGCGCCGTCCAATTTCCAGGTGCGGTCCGTAAGCCGCCACCAGCGTGGACCAGCGGTCCAGCGCGATCAACGCGCCGTAGCGGTGCGTGTCCAGCGTCATCTCATAGGCGAACGCCGACCCCTTCCGCCTGCCCGCCAGGCGCCGCAGCGACATGGTCGCCGCATTGAGTTCGCCGGAGAGGGAATCCACAAACGCGGAGACGCAGCCGAAAAACTGCGGCTCGCTGATATTGGGATAACGCGTGATGCGCAAGCTACACCCTAGGCCATGTGGTCGCCCAGCGCGCGCTCGACTTCCCGGGCTTCGAAGCGTTCGCCGCTGTTCAGGCGCCCCAGCAGGGAGGCGATAATCTCCTTGGCTTCATCCTTGCGGAAGTTCTTGATGAAGCCATCGAAAAAATGCTCTCCGGCCAGGGCGTGATTGATCTCGCTCTCTTTATTGTGGTCCTGGAGTTCGGTAAAGTAGCAGACCCTGTACTTCCCGGTGTACTCGGTCTCCCGATAAATTTCGAACATGACCTTATCGGCTTCAAACAGCATATTTTCCGAGGGTAGCACAGGCGGGCCGACCCGCCGAAGCGATCTTCATCGATCGGCACCAAACGCATGCCCCATGCAAGATTTTGCGAACCAATTGCCCCTCTGACGTAGTGACCTGCACGGAGGACTACGCGAACATGCTCCAGGACCTGCGACGCTGGCGTCGTGCATCGGCGCCGTCCCCCCCAACGCGCTGAGCTATGAATGAGGTTGGCCCGACAGATTAGTATCACCTGTCCCGGCCGAATTTGAGGGCTTTGGAGTTGCCGACCACCTGTATCTTCAAATAGGTCCCAGCGCCGTTTTTGGAAAAGAAGGGATCCACTGGTTTAAGTGCCCAATGCTTCCAACCGGTCACCGTCTGGGAAATCTTGGCGTGCAGCTTTAGCGCGCCGTGAAAATCCAGCACGTCGGCGTTCAGGTCGTAAGTGCCTGCGAGTTGCACGTCCGCGCCGGGAACCCCAAAGGTAAGTTCGCGGAAAGTGATCACGCTGTCGTCGAGTTGAAATCTGCCCCTCATACGGGAGATCACCTCGTCGATCTCCTGGTTCCGCGGCTGTCCCTGTCCACGCCGGCTGAGGCTATCGATCTGGTCCTGGATCGTGGATTTCAGGAAGTGTGCTTCGGTAATATCGAAGCGCCCATCGAGACGCAGTTTGTCCTTCACTTTTCCATCCAGGTTCGGAACCTCCAGCTTGGTTTTAAGGTTCAGCTTGCCTTCCATGAAGGGCTCGCCCTTCATAGCCAGACGCAACACGTCGATCATGCGCCCCCGCGGCATATTTACGTCAAGCACAATCGAACGGTGCCGGTCGCCTTCGTTTTTGAAGACGGCGCCGCTGGTCGTGAAGTGCGTGGCGCCGAGTGTGGCCACAATGGGTTTGAGCACCGTGTTTCCGTTGGTGCCGTCCACCAGCACCTCAAACTTCGTGCGCAGTGGGACGGGGTTGCCGGAGCGCTTGAGCCAAAAATCCGGCACGTAGGCCTCGCCGCGCGCGATGATGGAATTCAGCTCCCCTTCGAAGCGCCCGGTGGATTGCAAAATGCCTGCCACCACGGAAAAAATCCCCAGGTCCGCGTGGTCGAACGTGTAATCTCCATCCAGCGGCGTATCCCCGGGTTCCCCGGAATGCCACGGACCGAAGGAGCCGTAGCTGTGGATTTCACCCGGCGGCCGCGGGTTCGTGAGCATGGCGTCGTATTTCATGGCGCCCGGCCCCGCCGATAGTAGTTTGAGGTCGTGAATGTCGAAGCGCAGCGGCCTCTTAGCCCTGTCCCTGGGCAGTATGACCAGAGTCGCTCCCTTCACGTTCAACCGGTCGATGACGATCGAGGGCTTAGTCTCGGCCTCCCGGTCAGCCGCATCGGCGGCGGACTTGCCGGCGCGCAGTTCGGGGCGCTCACCCTTGGGCGGAATGTTGATCTCCAGACCCGTGATCGCGATCACGGGAACGTGTTTGACCGAATCGCGAAGTGCGCCGACATCGATTCCGGTAATGAACTTCCGGATGGCGAAAAGTGGCGGCGCATCCGGACGGTCCCGCATCCGCATGACGATGCCTTCGCCTTCCACGGTCGCGATGGTGCCGCGACCTTGGGTGAACAGCATGCGCAGGGGCGAGAGTTTCGGCAGGCGGACATGGAGAGACGCAATCTGCACGTCGGCGTGGAATCTATTGCGCAGATATTGCTCGGCCTGCTGCCGGATGTAGGGCTCGATGCGCCGGCTCAGGATGGAGCCCGCGGCGATCAGCCCGAGCAGAACCACAATCACCGCCGCTCCACCACAGGCCACGTATTTCTCTCTGCGCGACATTACTGATAAGGATCGCACGCTTGGTGGCGAAGTGCGGCTGCGTACATGCGAGCCACCCGGGTAAACTTGAGCGCCAGCCCCGTTGGGCACGGACGCGGGCCTCCGCCCAACCTTGGGGTAGAAGATGGGTAGAATCGTTGCATGATCTCCACGCGAAGAACTTTCCTGGCCGCGGCCGCTGTGTTGGCGGCCCGCACGGCGCCGGCCGCGGGACGGGGCGTCCGTTTGGGCGGTCCCATTTTCAAGAAGAGTGACGACCCGCGGGAACTGGCGCGCGAGCATCGCCGCCTGGGCTACAGCGCGGCTTACTGTCCCGAGTCCAAGGTGGAAGACGCGGCGCGCAATCGGGAGATCTTGCAAGCGTTCGCGGCGGAGAACGTGGTGATCGCCGAAGTGGGCGCCTGGAAAAATATGCTGGACCCCGACGCCGATAAGCGGCGCGAGAACCGCCAGTATGTGGCCCAGCGCATGGCGCTGGCCGAGGCGGTGGGTGCGCGCTGCTGTGTGGATATCGCGGGCTCATACAACCCCGTCTCCTGGTACGGACCCCACCCCAGGAATCTCAGCCGGGAATTCTTTGATGCCACGGTGGAGAATTGCCGCGGCGTGATCGATGCCGTGAAACCCAGGCGCAGTAAATTCACCATCGAGATAATGGGCTGGAGTGTACCCGATGGTCCGGAGAGCTATTTGAAGCTCATCAAGGCGGTGGACCGCCCGGCCTTCGGCGTCCATATGGATGTCTGCAATGGCATCAACAGTCCCACGCGCTTCTACCAGAATGCGGAATTCATCGGCGAGTGTTTTCGCACGCTGGGTCCATGGATCGCCTCCTGCCACGCTAAGGATCTGGAGTGGAAGGTGGAGATGAACGTGCATTTCGTCGAGGTGATTCCGGGCCGCGGCAGCGTGGATTACGCGGCCTACTTGCGGGAAATTTCCAAGCTGCCGGTGGACGCGCCGCTCATGCTGGAGCACCTCAAGACGGCGGAGGAATACGAAGAAGGCAGGAAGTATATCCAAAAGGTGGCGGCGGAAAACGGCGTGACGTTTGCGTGATTGGGCAACCGCCCCCGGCCCAGGGGGCAAGATCGTGCTATTGCGGATCGGCGTCGCCGCCGCCGGCAGCGTTGCCGCCGAAGCGGTCGCGCGACCGGGGCGGGGAAGGCGCCCCGGTGGTTTTCAGCGGAGCGATGCCGCTACCCTCGATCTGCTTGTTGTACGCCGCCACGTCCTTCTCCATCAGGCCTTGGTACTCGCCCTTCACCTTCTCCAGGGTTCTTTCGAGATCCAGCACCAGCCCGATGCCGGTTTCCGTGGCCCCCCAGTCGCCCGACCCCTGCACGTCGCCCGCGCCGGTGCCGATTTCGCCGTTCAGCCAGAGGAAGTTCTGGTATAGGTTGTACGCCGTCTGAAAATACTTATCGTCGCTCAGCGCATCGGCGCGCGTGATCAGTTGATACTCCACCTCCTGCATCCTCTTGTCGATATCGTCGATCGACTTCCGCAGGCTCTCCTTCCCCGCTAGCGTCTTCGACTGATCTTCCAACTGGCGCCGCATCCACTCCAACTGGTTGGTCATGTTGCTGACTGCCGTGATATCGTCGCGCACCTTGAGTTGCAGGCGCACGCTGGATTCGAGCGCGGCATCGTCGGCGTGGCCATCGGGCGTTCGCAGGATGGTCAAGGGCTGGGTGTAAGTCTGGCCGTCCAGCGTCATCTTCACGCTGTACTGGCCGGGCGCCGCGATGGGGCCCACTTCGGCCTGCGAGAGTCCCCAATGCGTGATGCCGCGGGTCTCCTGGCCCTGGAAGCGCGGCTCTTCCCAGATGTGCGGGTTCTCCGGCGGCGTGGTGCGCAGCGCCACCAGCGGCGGCGCCTCGTAACGTAGATCCCACGAGGTGTGGTTCAGGCCCGCGTGTGCGGTGGTGAAGTTGTTCAGCTTGCGCACCAGCTCGCCCTTGGAATCCAGAATCTCGAATTGCACCGCCGCTTTCGGGGCCGTCTTGAGAACGTAGCTGAATTGCGCGCGTGCCTGTCCGCGCACCGTGCGGTAAGCCGGACGCGGCGCCACCAGGCGCACCTCCGGTGTGGCGCCGGTTGCCGTCTCCATCACGCCCTGCTCCAGCGGTGTGATGTCTTCCATAATGTACAAGCCGCGGCCATAAGTGGACAGCACGATATCGTGCGCCGCCTTCTGCACCACCACCCAGGAGACGGGCGCGGCCGGTAGCGAGGCCTGCAACTGCCGCCAGTGCGCGCCATCGTCCAGCGTGTAGTAGAACGCGTTCCCGGTGCCCACGAAGAGGTTGCCCTTCTTATTAGGATTCTCGGCGAGCACGCGCGCGTAGGCCAGCGGGCCTTTCGGCAGGCCGTCGGAGATTTTGGTCCAGGTCGTGCCGAAATCGGTGGTCTTATAGACCCACGCGTCGCGGTTGTCCATCAGGTGAAAATCGACGCAGATGTAGGCGCTGCCGGCGTCGAAGTGCGACGGCTCGATCTTGGACACGACACCCCAGGCCGGCAGTCCGGTGATGTTCTTGGTGACATCATTCCAGTTCTTGCCTGCGTCCTTCGTGTACCAAACCTTCCCATCGTTAGTTCCCGTCCAGATGAGGCCTTTCCGGACGTCTGAGGGCGCGATGGAAAAGACTACCTCGCCATAAAACTGGCCGAGATTATCGCCAACGATTCCGCCCGACGGTATGATCCGGGCCGCATCCCTGGTTGAAAGATCGGGACTAAGTTCGGTCCAGCTCACACCGGCGTTCGTGGTGCGCAGAACCATCTGGCATCCATAGTAAACCGTATTGTGGTCGAACGGGTCAATCGCCAGCGGCGCCGACCAGTGGCAGCGGTATTTCACCTGATTCGGCTGCGCATCCAGAGTGTGCAGCCAGGGGCTCACGGAGCGTGCCATCTTCGTCCTGCCGTCGTAGCGGGTGACCTGGTTGCCGTAGCAGGAAGCCCAGACAATCTCGCTGTCGGTGGGGTCCGGGATGGTGAAGCCGCTCTCGCAGCCGCCCAGGCCGTGCTCCCACGCGGTAGCGCCGCCGCGTCCGCCGCCAAAGCCGCCTTGCCCAGGCACGTTGGGACCGGATTCCACCACGTTATTCGGGCCCCGCATGGTGCCGTTATCCTGCATGTTGCTGTAAATCTTATAGGGCACGTCGTAGTCCACCGCGACGTGGTACATCTGGCCGATCGGCAGGGTCACCCGGCTGGACGTCTGCCCGTGATCCAGGGTCATGTACATGCCGGCATCGTGAGTCACTAGAATGCGGTTTGGGTTCTTGGCATCGATCCAGATATCGTGCGTATCGCCTCCCCAATTCAGCGTGCGGAAGCTCTTTCCGGCATCGGTGGAGCCCCAGAAACTGCTGTCGGCGACGAAGACTTCGTCCGGGTTTGTGGGGTTGACGGCCAGCCGAATGTAGTAGCCCGCGCGTCCCACCAGGGCGCGTTGCCAGTTGACCACCGCCCAGTTTTCGCCGCCGTCATCGGAGCGCCAGAGCGAGCCCTGGTCGGCGGTCTGGATGAGCGCGTAAACTCGCTGGGCATTGCTCGGCGCGATGGCGACATCGATCTTGCCCACCGGCGGCTTGGGCATGCCGTGCCCCTCGACCTGCTTCCAGGTATCGCCGCCATCGTGCGACGTGTAGACGCCGCTGCCCGGTCCGCCGCTAAACATGGCGTAGGTGTGCATGACCACTTCCCAGGTGCCGGCCACCATGAAGTTGGGGTCCTTCGCGTCCAGCGAGAGGCCGGAGCAGCCGGTGTTCGGGTTGACGAAGAGAATGCGCTTCCAGGTCTGGCCGCCATCTCTGGTACGGAAAAGTCCGCGCTCTTCTTGCGGCCCGGTGAGGCGTCCGGCCACGCAGGCATAAACCGTGTTGGCGTCGCTGGGGTGGACGATGATGCGCCCGATGCGGCCGCTCTCCACCAGGCCCATGTTCTTCCAGGTGGCGCCGGCGTCGGTGGATTTGTAGATGCCGTCGCCCATCATGTCGCTGTCGCGGATGGCCCAGGCTTCACCGGTCCCGGCCCACACCGTCTTGGGGTCGGTGGGTGCGACGGCCAGCGCGCCGATGGCCTGCGAGGTCTGATTATCGAAGACGGGCACCCAGCTCTGCCCGCTGTTGGTGCTCTTCCAGACGCCGCCCGAGGCAGCGCCCACATAGTAAGTGGCCGGGTCGCCGGGGATGCCGGCCACGGCCGAGATGCGGTTGCCCACCGCCGGTCCCATGAAGCGGAAGTTGAGGCCTTCCGCTGGCGCGAAGCCCCCGCCGCCGCGCCGTTGAGCCATCGCGGGCGAAGCCAGTAGGGCGGCGCCGAGTAGTGCCAGCGCCAGAGTTTGACGCCGCGACGGCGAGCCGCGCCGTGGCGGGGGTGAAGACCAAACCGGCCGGTGCCACTTGGACATACTCGATTGTCGCCTGTTACACCGTGCCGCCGCCGAGGAGGGAGGAGGCGGTGGGCGGGGCGGCGCCGCGCAGGTTGGGTGGCGCGGCGGTCTCGGGCACCTGGCCGCCTTCGCCGGGGGCGAGAAACAAGTTCGATTCGGTGCCGTGCTGGCGGGTGTACAGATCGTAGTAACGGCCTTCCAGGGCGTAGAGGGATTCGTGCGTGCCGCGCTCCACGATGCGGCCGTCCTCGACCACCAGAATCTGCTCGGCGCGCCGGATGGTGGAAAGGCGATGCGCGATGACGAACGTGGTACGGCCCTTCATCAGGTAGGAGAGACCTTCCTGGATGGCGGCCTCGGATTCGGAATCCAGGCTGCTGGTCGCCTCGTCCAGGATCAGGATGCGGGGATCGGCGAGAATGGCGCGGGCGATGGAAACGCGCTGGCGCTGTCCGCCGGAGAGCTTGACGCCGCGCTCACCGACGATGGTGTCGTACTTCTTCTCGAACTTCTCGGCAAACTCATCGACGCGGGCGATGCGGCAGGCGGTCTGGATCTCCTCTTCGGTAGCCCCGGGACGGGCGAAGCCGATGTTTTCGCGGATCGTCCCGTCGAATAAGAAAGTGTCCTGCAAGACCACGCCGAGTTGCGAGCGGAAGGTATTCAGACGCACGGTGGAAAGGTCGGTGGAATCGACCAGGATGCGTCCGGCGGTGGGTTCATGGAAGGCGGCGATCAGGCTGATGATGGTGGATTTTCCGGAGCCGGAAGGTCCCACCAGCGCGGTCACGGTGCCGGGTTCGGAAGTGAAGCTGACTTCGCGCAGGACGGGCTTGCCGGGGTCGTACTCGAAGGTCACGTTGTCGAAGGCCACGTAGCCCTGGATCGTATTGATCTTGCGGACGCGCTTGGTGTCCTCATCCTCGGGCCGCTCGGCGAGGACTTCCTGGGTGCGATCCAGGCCGGCGAGCGCCTCGGTCAACTGGGTACCGATGGCGACCATTTGCAGCATGGGCGCCACCAGGAAGGCGAGGTAGCCGACGAAGGCGAACCAGCCGCCCAGCGTGAGGGTCGGCGGGGTGGCCAGAATCTGGCGGGCGCCGATGTACATTACGGTGCCGCCGACCACGCCCATCAGCATGGTGGCCGAGAGGGTCATCAAAGAGATGGCGGTCAGCGAGCGCATGACGTTGTCCAGCAGGCGCTGCACGCCGGCGGCGAAAACACGCGCTTCCCCGGCTTCCGCGTGATAGCCTTTGACGACGCGCACGCCCGCCAGAGATTCGGTGAGGCGGCCGGTGACGTCGGCGTTGATCTTGCCCCGCTCGCGGAAAATCGGGCGGATCTTGCCGAAGGCCTTGCCGAGGCCGAGCGCGAACACGACGATGAAGAGCAGCGCGATACCGGTCAACAGCGGGCTGATGCTGAGCAGGATGATGAGCGAGAGCAGCGCCGTTAGAATGCCGCCGATGAAATCCACCAGGCCGGTGCCGATCAGGTTCCGCACGCCCTCCACATCGCTCATGATGCGCGAAACCAGGGCGCCGGATTTGTTGGCATCGTAGTAGGCCACCGGCAAACGGCCGATGTGCTCCTGCACTTTGCGGCGCAACTCGGCGATCAGCCGCTGGCCCTCTTTGGAAAGAATCTGGGTGAGGGAGAACGAGGTGATGCCCTGAATGATGGTGGCAGCGAAAACGGCGCCCACCAACGGATTGAGCATGGAGACCTGATGCTGATTGATCACGTTGTCCACGAGGTATTTAGGCGCCCCCGGCAGGACCAGACTACACAGTCTGCCGATGACCATCAGCAGGAAGCCGAGCGCCAGTTTGCCGCGGCGCGGGCGGACGAGTTCCTTGAGGAGCGGCAGCGTGCTGCGCAGGTGACTGCCGGTCTTCTTGTTGGCTTTGGTGGGAGACAAGATTTACCCTTTCCGACTGAGTATACGATTCCTCTACGCGAGGCGGTAGCGTAATAGGCCGGCCACTTCGGCGGGGTGGCGAACGGTAAGCACCTCGAAGCCGGCGGCGCGTCCGCTGGCTATGCCGGCGGCGGAATCCTCAAGCACCAGCGCCGTGTCGACGCCCAGCCGGGTGGCGGCCAGCAGGTACGGCTCCGGGGAGGGTTTTTGGACGCTCACGTCCCCGCCTCCCACGACGGTGTCGAAGTGCTCCCGGATGCCACCTGCCACCAGCAGCGGTTCGATCTCTGTGACGGAACTGGAACTGACCACGGCCAGTTTGAATTGGCGATGGAGAGCGGGGAGCATCGCTACCATGGCGGATTCGAACGATGGCGCGCTCATGCGCGACTGAAACAACTGCTTTTTGGCCGGGTAGAGAGCCCAAAGGCTGTCCCAGTCGCGCGGCGGACGGGCCTGCCGCGCCAGGTTGAGCAGCATGTCGCGGTCGTCGATCCCGATGCAGTGATCGCGGTAATAGTCCCAGGTGAGAGTCAACCCGGTGGGGGCCAGAACTTCCGCCCAACAGGCGCAGTGGACCGGTTCGGTATCCAGGAGGACACCGTCGAAATCGAAGAAAATGGCTTGTAAGGCGCACATGGTTTGGGAAATTTGAGCGTACCATGTGGTATCAAAGGAATTGAACACCATGCCCACCGAAGAAGAGATGAAATCGGAAATTGAGCGCTTGCGCGCCGAAAATGAAAGCCTGAAGAAGCCGTCCCGGGGTGTGCTCTCGCTAAAAGTAAGCGAGAAGGGCGCGCTTTCGGTCTACGGAATGGGGCGCTTCCCGGTGACTCTGTATCGCGAACAGTGGGAGAAACTGCTGGCCATGTCGGAGCAGATCCGCGAATTTATCCAGCAGAACGACCAGACGCTGAAGAAGAAGGAATAGAGTCGCCAAAGGGGCGGCCCGGGTCGCGGGCGCATGGAACAGGTTTTCGAGGCTGGTGAAGTATGTGGAGTGCTGCACACGCCGGAACACGCAACCGGCGATGCGCTGGCGCTGACGCACGGCGCGGGTTCCAATGCCAACGCGCCGCTGCTGGTGAGTCTTTCCCGGGCATTTTGCGAAGCCGGTCTGGTGGTGCTGCGCTACGATTTGCCCTTTCGCGTGGCGCGGCCCAGCGGACCGCCGTTTCCGGCGGCGGCACCGCGCGACCGTGAAGGTGTTTTGCAAGCGGTCGATGCGCTGCGGCAACGGGTGAAAGGGCGCGTGTTCGCCGGCGGGCATTCCTACGGCGGCAGACAGACCGCCATGCTGGCGGCCGAGCGTGCGGGTCTGGCCGACGGGTTGCTGCTGCTTGCGTACCCGCTGCATCCGCCGAAGAAGCCGGAGCAGCCGCGCACCGGCTTTTTCGCGGAATGGCGCACTCCCGCGCTGTTCGTCCACGGGTCGCGCGACCCCTTCGGCACACTGGAAGAATTGCGCGGCGCGATGGAGCGGATCCCGGCGCGGGTGGGTCTGCTGGCGGTGGAAGGGGCGGGCCACGACCTGAGGCAGGCGGCGCGGATGGGCGGGGAGATCCTGGCCCGCATGTTATTCTGAAAAATAATCCCCCAGGGACATCTTTTATGCGCGAATACCGCTATACGACTCCCCACGGGATCCAGGTCACCCGTTCTGCTTCGAAGACCAACTTCCGGAAGGGCTTGCACCACCTGCTTCGCGATCTGGACCAGCACCGTGGAATCTACCTATCTTCGGGATACGAATATCCCGGCAGATACTCACGCTGGGACATCGCCTCCACTTGTCCGCCGCTAGAGATTATTGCGTACGACCGGCGGGTGGAAATCCGCCCGCTCAACGCGCGCGGGGTGGAAATCGCGCGCATGTTTCACGGCTTGCTTGCGGATCACCCGCACTGGGAAGAGTTCGGGTTCGAAGGCGAGGTGCTGGTCGGCCGGCTGAAGCCTCTCCCCGCCCTGTTCGCCGAGGAAGAACGCAGCAAACAGCCATCGGTATTCTCGATTTTGCGGGCCTTGACGGAAGAGTTCCGCGGCGAAGAGAATTCGCGGCTGGGCCTGGTGGGCGCCTTCGGCTACGATCTGTTGTTCCAGTTCGAGCCGATCGAGAAGAAGTTGCCGCGCGCCGGACACAAAGACCTGCACTTGTTTCTTTGCGACGACATCTGGTACATGGACCGCAAGAAGGAGCAGGTGGAGCGCTACCAGTACGAGTTCAAGCGCGAGGGCGCGAGCACGCACGGCCTGGCGCGCGATGGGGAAGCGATCGCCCCGCCCGTGCCGCGGGCGAGCGGTCCGATTTCGAGCGACCACACGCCGGAAGAGTACATGGCGAACGTGCAGACGGTGCGGGAAGGCATGCGCCGCGGCGATTACTACGAGGTGGTGCTGCGCCAGACGTTCCGCACGCCGTACTCCGGCAAGGCTAGCGACCTGTTCCGGCGGGTGCAACTGGCCAGCCCGAGCCCGTACGAGTTCCTGCTGCAATTAGGCGAAGAGCAACTGGTGGGCGCGTCGCCGGAGATGTTTGTCAGGGTGGAGGGTGCGCGCATCGAGACCTGCCCCATCTCGGGCACGGCGCAGCGCACGGGAGATCCGCTGCGCGATGCCGACAACATTCGTGAACTGCTGGTCAGCACTAAGGAAGAAAGCGAGCTGACCATGTGCACGGACGTGGACCGCAACGATAAGTCGCGGGTTTCGGAGCCGGGCACGGTGAAGGTGATCGGCCGGCGGCTGATCGAAAGATACGCGGGTGTGTTCCACACGGTGGATCACGTGGAGGGGTACCTGAAGGAAGGGTTCGACGCGCTGGATGCGTTCCTCAGCCACATGTGGGCTGTGACCGTGATCGGGGCGCCCAAGAAGGCGGCGGCGCAAACCGTCGAGGCGCTGGAGAAGGACGCGCGCGGGTGGTACGGGGGCGCGGTGGGGATGATCTCGCTGAACGGCGATATCAATACCGGGATTCTGATTCGCACCACGTATCTGCGCAACGGCATGGCCCGGTATCCGGTGGGCGCCACGCTGCTTTACGATTCGGTGCCGGCACTGGAAGAGCGCGAGACGCGGCTCAAGGCGACGGGCTTCTTTCGCACGCTGGGTGACGGAGGCGCCGGGGCAGGGGCCGCGGCGGCTACAACGCCGGCCGCTGCACCGGAGCGCCTCGCCACCGGCGCGGGGGCGAAGCTCCTGCTGGTGGATAACGACGATTGCTTCATCCACACGCTGGCCAACTATGCGCGGCAAACCGGCGCGGCAGTGGTAACGTACCGTGCGGGCTTCCCCCCGGAACTGATAGCGCAGGTGGCGCCGGACCTGATCCTGATCTCGCCCGGTCCGGGCCGGCCGGCGGATTTTGGCGTGCCGGACGTGGTGAAGACGGCGGTGCGGTTGGGGGTGCCGGTGTTCGGCGTATGCCTGGGATTGCAGGGCATTGTGGAAGCCTTCGGGGGCGAACTTGGCGTGCTGGATTACCCGATGCACGGCAAGCCCTCCACCGTACGGAACCGCGGAGTTGGGGTGTTCGCGGGGCTGCCCGCGGAGTTTCAGGTGGGCCGCTACCACTCGCTGTACGCCCGCCGGGAGACGTTTCCGGCGTGTCTGGAAATCACGGCGGAAA
Source organism: Candidatus Solibacter sp. (assembly GCA_025361425.1). Lineage (GTDB taxonomy): Bacteria > Acidobacteriota > Terriglobia > Bryobacterales > Bryobacteraceae > Solibacter. Next base: position 18,828 of record JANYAH010000070.1, read on the forward strand.
CCGAAGATGGCGTGATCATGGGAGTGCGGCATCGCGAACTGCCGATCGAGGCGGTGCAGTTTCATCCCGAATCGATCCTCACCGCGGAAGACGACCACGGGCTCAAACTGATGGAGAATGCGATGCGGCTGGCCCAGGCCGGTAGGCACGTGCAGGTTCCGAACGTTGAAGGCTGATACCGAGGAAATTTTCACGTTGCGCCGCTGCGCGCTGCTGGCTGCGATGCTGGTGTTGATCGCCGCGCTGCGCATTGTTTCCACATACACGGTGCTGAGCCACACGGTGGACGAGCCAATCCACCTGGGCGCCGGGATGGAGTTGCTGGATCACGGCACGATGACGGGCGATGTCTCGCACCCGCCCATGGCGCGCGTGCTTTCGGCCATCGGGCCCTGGCTGGCGGGCGAGCGCTGGACTCCCACAGGGAATTCGACCACCGAAGGGTTGGCGATATTCGGGCGCGACGCGCACTACGACCGCATGCTGGCTCTGGCGCGGCTGGGAATTCTGCCGTTATTTTTGTTGGCCTGCGGCATGGTGTTTCTGTGGGGCAATCGCACCGGCGGGCCGCTGGCTGGATTGATCGCGACGTTTCTGTTCACCACGATTCCGCCGGTGCTGGCGCACGCGGGGTTGGTGACCACGGACATGGCGGCCACGGCGTTCACGGCAGCGGGGGCTTACGCGGCACTGCTGTGGGCGGAGCGGCCGGATGCCCGGCGCACGGTCGCGCTGGGCGCGGCGGTGGGGCTGGGGATGCTCGCCAAGTACTCGCTGCTGGTGTTTCTGCCGGGCGTCTGGATGGCGATGTATCTGTGTCAGTGGCGCGGAATGCGCGCAGTGCCCGGACAGTTGCGGGTGTACTGGCGGCCGGCGGTGACGGCGGCGGCGATCGCGTGCCTGGTGATTTGGGCCGGGTTCCGTTTTTCGTTCGGGCCGCCGGGTTTTGCCCATGTGTCGCTACCGGCGCCGCGCTTCTTCGACGGGCTTGCCGATGTCTGGAAACACAACGCGGATGGGCACGCGTCGTATATTCTTGGCGAGCGGCGCCATTTCGGCGTGTGGTATTTCTTTCCGGTGACGCTTGGGGTGAAGACGCCGCTCGGGATGCTGCTGCTGGTTGGCTGGTCACTGTGGACGGCGTGGCGCAAGCGGCTGAGTGTCGCCGCTCCGCTGGCGTATTGCGCGGTCATCCTGGGCATCGCGATGAGCAGCCGCATCAATCTGGGAGTGCGGCACGTGCTGCCGGTTTACGTGGGCCTCGCGGTGGTCGCGGGCGTGGGAGCCGCCATGCTGCTGCGCCATCCGGCGGGGCGATGGGCGGCATTGCGCGCTCCTGTGTTGTTCGGGCTTTTCGGCTGGCAGGTGGTCTCGGGCGCGCTGGCGCATCCCGACTACCTCTCCTACAGCAACGAAATCACGCGTGGACGCGCGGAGCGTTTCGTGGCCGAATCGGATCTGGATTGGGGGCAGGACATGCACCGTGTGGGCGACTTTCTGAAGAAGGCGGGCGCCACCGAGGTCGCGTTCACGCCCTATAATGTCACTTACATCCAGGCGGGGCACGCGTTTCCCAAGGTGACGTACAGCAACTGGTATCACGCGGCGCCGGGCTGGAATGTGGTGAGTTTGAGCGGGTGGAAGGTGTACAATCATCCGGGGTGGATCGGCAACCGGCAACCCGGGTTCCGCATTGGGCGGACGCATTGGGCGTGGTATTTCGCGCCTGGGGACGAGCCCTCGGTGGTTCACTGAGAGGTCCAAGGAAGACGTCGATCGAAGTGTGATTGGTGTTGGTGGCGGCGCACGCTCAGGGCGGGTGGCGGTGGCGATCAAGACCGAACGGGGCGCCATCGAAGCCGGGATCGAGACTTCCCTTTGCCGATTTGGGTCTCATCTCTTACAATGAAGGTGATGAAGAGAAGGGCACCCAAGAGTTTCTCCTATTCGGTCTATTACGAACAAGCGCCCGAAGGAGGCTACGTAGCGTTCGTTCCGGCTCTGCCAGGTTGTCACACGCAGGGCGAGACTCTGGAAGAGACGGAGCGCAACGTCAAGGAAGCCATCGCACTGTACCTGGAGAGCCTAGCGTCCCATGGCGAAGCCATTCCCGAAGAAGGACGATCATATCAGGGCAGAGTGACCGTTCCTGCCTGATCATGTCCAAACTTCCATCTCTGACCGCGCGAAAGGTGGTACGAGCACTCAAGCGTGCCGGATTCGTCGAAGACCGGCAAAGAGGAAGCCACCTGATCTTGATTCACCCTGGGTCGAAGGCTCGGACCGTGGTGCCCGTTCATCCCGGTCAGACCATTAAGGATCCATTGCTGCGCGGCATTGTTCGAGATGCGAATCTGTCGGTCGACGAGTTCATCGAGTTGCTCTGACCAGAGTTAGTGTTAGTAGTTGCTAGTCCAGCCAGGCTTCCTGACGGTACACGGGGATCCGCGGGACTGTGCCGAAGCGGCGTTCGCGGCCGCGGAACTCGCGGACCGCGGCGGCCAGGGCTCCGGCATCGAAATCTGGCCACATGGTGCGCGTGAAGACGAGTTCGGCGTAGGCCGATTCCCAGAGTTGAAAATCGCTCAGCCGCCGCTCGCCGCCGGTGCGGATCAGCAGGTCCACGGGCGGTCCCATGGCGCGCTCCAGAGCATCGCGAGAGAGTTCCCGCAGGCCGCGGGCGGCGGCCAGGATGGCGTCGCGCGCGGAGTAGTCCACGGCCATGCGGAGCCATAGGCGGTCACCCTCCGCGGTGGCGGCTTCGGCTTGCGCGATGGCGGAGCACAGCTTCGCATCCAGCCGGTCGCGGCGGCCAATGACCTCCACGCGCACGCCCTGCGCCACGCAACGGGGCGTCTCGTTTTCCAGGTACGCGGCCATCAGGCGCATGATGCCGTCCACCTCGGCCGGCGGGCGCCGCCAGTTATCGCTGGAAAAGGCAAACAGCGTGAGGATGGCGACGCCAGAGTGCGGGGCCGCCTCTACCACGCGGCGCGCGGCCTCCACGCCGGCGCGATGTCCGAGGATGCGCGGCAGTCCGCGGCCGATGGCCCACCGCCCGTTGCCATCCATGATGATCCCGACATGAAGAGTACTTTGTATTTTAAAGTCAATAGACATAAAAAAAGGCTCCCTACTGGGTGCGCATTGCCTGGATGAGAACTTCCATGTGGTCCAGGTAGCGCTCGAGCGCGCGCCGCCCGGCCGACGTCAGCCGGTATTCGGTGTGCGGAATGCGGCCCCTGAAGCTCTTGGTGCAGGCCACATACGCCGCCTCTTCCAACTTGCGTGCGTGGACACTTAGGTTACCGTCTGAGGTATCCAGCAGTTTCTTAAGTTCGACGAAGGTCAGCGACTCGTTGACGGAGAGCGCGCTGAGAATGCCCAGGCGCAGGCGTTCGTGGACCAGGCGGTCGAACTGCGTCGCAACGCCAACGGCCTCCAGCGCGGGACGCTTCTCGCGGCCGCGCCGCACAGTGCTTGGTTTACCCGCCATATTTCACCGCGATCACGGTTCCAAAGATCAAATGCAGCCCGCCGAACCCAACCGGCAGGAGCACATCGTTCCACCCCGGCAGGAGGAGCGCCACCGTACCCAGGAGCATGAAACAGGCGCCCATCATCGGCACGACGCGCACCGATGCCGACCCGCCGGCAAGCACGGCGGCGCCATAGAGCAGCAGCCACACACCGGGTAGAAATCCCGAGATGCCGGCGCGATAGAACACCGCCGTCAAGACCGCTCCGGCCAGGATGGCGGGGGTGAAACCGGCGATGAACTTGCGTCCCGGCCCGGAAAACAGGGGGACCTGGAAGCGCCGCGATTTGAGCGCCGCGCCCGCAACGCCGATGGCCATGGCGACGACGGCGGCGACGGTCCAAACCGCCAGCCAACCGCCGGCGCTCGGCCGGGAGGCGGCCACTCGGGCCGCCAACAAGGCCACAACCCCCATGAGTACGCCGCCCTTGCCGGGGACCGCCGTGAAGGACCCGGCACGCTCCAACGTCTGCCGGATGTACTTCAGATTGTCCATGGCGTGCTCCTGCAGTTCGACGGGTTGCTGTCGGGGCGTCACCATCATTGTGAATGATAGCGCGGCGTGTGGAGGTTTTCAAGTACTTTTCGAAACAAAGGTGCAAGTTGGCGTGCCGGACGGCGGCTGGCGCCGCAAAAGCGTACGGAATACCCGCCACCTTGGGGTACCCTGTTAGAATGTTGGCGTGACCCCGAAGGAGGATTACTCTCGCGCGGATGTCCGCCGCAAGTTCGGGCTCACCGAGCGCCGGCTGCGAAGTTGGGAGCGCCAGCGCCTGATTCCGGAGGCGACCTCCTATTCGTTCTCCGACCTGATCGCCTTCCAGACCCTGATCAAGCTGCGCGAGAATAAGATCCCCGCGAAGGAGATTTTCCGCGCCATGGAATCTTTGCGCGAAAAGCTGGGGTGGGTGAAACACCCGCTGAGCGAACTTCGCGTGGTCTCTGACGGCGGGCGCATCGCGGTGCTCCTGTCCGGGCAGAAGATGGAGGCCATCAGCGGTCAGACGCTGTTCGATTTCGATGCCAGCGAACTGGGCAGCATCAGGAGCTTCCCGGAACGCAAGCCCAAGATCAACCGCACCCGCGAATCCGAGGTCTGGTTCCAGAAGGGGCTGGAACTGGAGGAGACCGGCGCGCCCGTGGAAGATGCGGTAAACGCCTACCAAAAGGTGTTGGAACTCAACCCCGGCGCCGCCGGGGCGCTGGTCAACCTGGGCACGATTTACTACCGCCTGCGCAAATTCCCCGAGGCGGAGAAGTACTATCTGAAAGCCATTCAGGCGGATCCCGAATATCCCCTGGCGCAATTCAACCTGGGCAACTTGTACGACGAGCAGGGGCGCCTTCCGGAAGCCTTCGATTTCTACCGGCGCGCCCTGGCGCTAAATCCGCATTACGCCGACGCGCACTTCAACCTGGCGCTGCTGTGCGAGCGCCAGGGCGATGCCATGAAGGCCGTCCACCATTGGAAGGCCTACCTGAAACTGGACAACTCCGGACAGTGGGCCGAGATCGCCCGGCGCCAGTTGGAACGCTTACGGCAAGCGGTGATCCGGTAGTGGATTAGGCGGGTGCAAGCCGCGCCTTGCTATCCTTAACGTTTGGAGCCATCGAATTGAATCGAATCGTGTTGGCGTTTCGCGCCTTCCTTAACCTTCTATTTTCCGGCGAACTCTCTTCGGAGACGCTGATCTCTCTCAACCTCTCGCGCCTTTCCGCTGCCGCGCCGGCGAAAGCCACCGCGCCAGTGCCCGCCGCGCCCGCGCCCCGCGCCGCCGACGGCGCGCTGCAGATTCTCGGCATTTTGCAGCGCGATTCGCGTCTGATCGACTTCCTGATGGAGGACGTTTCCGCCTACTCCGACGACCAGATCGGGGCCGCGGTGCGGGAACTTCACGATCAATGCCGCGATGCCATCGCGCGCTACGTCACGCTCGCCCCGGTGATCGACGGCGTGGAAGGCACGTACGCCAAGGCGCCCGCGCAGGACCCGAACCTGGTGAAATTCGTGGGCAACGTCCCGGCCAAACCTCCGGCCGGCGGAACTCTGCGGCACAAGGGATGGCGCGCCACCAAGGTCGAACTGCCGAACCTGCAGGCGAAGCAGGACGCCACGATTATCGCCCCCGCGGAAATTGAAATTGAGTAAGAAACCACAGCCACCGCAGTACGTAATCGGCATCGACCTCGGCACCACCAACTCGGGCGCCGCCTACGCGGAAATCCGGCCCGATGCAGACCCCTTCGCGCCCGCCAACGTCCAGCTTCTGCCTATCCCGCAACTCACCAACCCGGGCGAGGTGCGCGACGAAGACCTCTTGCCGTCGTTCCTCTATCTCCCGGGCGCCACGGATTTCCCGGCCGGCAGCCTCGCCCTCCCGTGGGACGAATCGCGCGACTTCGTGGTGGGCCGCCTGGCGCAAAAGCGTGGCGTGGAGAACGCGGGCCGGCTGGTGTCATCGGCCAAGAGCTGGCTGTCGCACTCGGCGGTGGACCGTACGTCGCCGCTGCTGCCGTTCCGCGCTCCGGATGGCGTGGCGAAGATCTCGCCGGTGGAGGCTAGCCGCCGTTATCTGGAGCACCTGCGGCAGGCGTGGGATGCCAAGATGCCGGACGCGCCATTCCAGCAGCAGCAGGTGCTGGTCACCGTCCCCGCATCCTTCGACGCGGTGGCGCGCGAACTGACGCTGGACGCCGCCAGGCAGGCCGGTTATGAGAACATCACCCTGCTGGAAGAGCCGCAGGCCGCCTTCTATGCGTGGCTGGAGCGCCATCCGGATTGGCGCGAGCGGGTGGCGGTGGGCGACCTCATCCTGGTGGTGGATATCGGCGGCGGCACCACGGATTTCACGCTGATTGCGGTGACGGAAGCGAACGGCGAACTCTCGTTGAGCCGCGTGGCGGTGGGCGAACACATTCTGCTGGGCGGCGACAACGTCGATCTGGCTTTGGCCGGCGTGGTGGCGCATCGATTGGCGGAGAAGGGAACGAACATCGACAGCCGGCAACACCTGGCGCTGTGGGCCAACTGCCGCGTCGCCAAGGAAAAGTTGCTGGAGCCCGGTGCGAAGGCGAAAGAGCAGGCGGTCACCATTCTGGGCAAAGGCACGGGACTGGTGGGCGGCACCATCAAGGCGATGCTGCTGGCGAGCGATATCGAGCAGGTATTGGGGGAAGGCTTTCTGCCGAAGGTGGCGAGCACGGAGATGCCCGCGCATCAGCGGCGCGCCGGCTTGCAGGAACTCGGCCTGCCCTACGCCGCAGACCCGGCGATCACGCGCCACATGGCGCGCTTCCTGCGACAGCAGGCGGCCACCGCCGAACAAGGCGCGGTGCGGCGCGGACCAAGCGGACTCGCCTGTCCCACCCACGTCCTGTTCAACGGCGGCGTCCTGAAAGCCAG
>JANYAH010000048.1 GCA_025361425.1 Candidatus Solibacter sp.
ACCACCGCGGACGCGTCGACGTGGCCATCCACCCGGATCAGCCCGAAGGCCGCTGGCTGCTGGAGTACCTCGTGGAGAAGCACATTCCCTACTTCGCCTTCCGCCAGGCCGTACCCGGCAGAGCTACCGGAGCGCATATTCATATCGGTCCCATGAGCACGCGCTTCAAACTCGGCGGATAATGTAAGCTCCATGACTGATCCAAAGCTCCGGGTTCTGATCTCCGCCGAACAGATCCAGGCCCGCATCAAGGAACTAGGCGAAAAGATCTCCGCGGATTACCCCACCGGGAATCTTCACATGATTTGCATTCTCAAGGGTGCGGTTTTCTTCATGACGGATCTGGCGCGCGCCATGACACGCGACGTCCAGGTCGATTTCATGGGCATCTCCACCTACGGCAAGGGCAAGACCAGCTCTGGCGAAGTCAAGGTCACCAAGGATCTCGACATCTCGCTGGAGGGCGCCGACGTGCTGATTGTGGAAGACATTGTGGATAGCGGCGTAACGCTGAACTACTTAATGCACGTCCTCGATCAACGCAAGCCCCGGTCCATCCGCATCGCCGCCCTGATGGATAAGCCCGATCGCCGCCTCCGCCCGGTACACGTGAGCTATGTCGGCTTCCAGATCCCCGACGAGTTCGTGGTGGGCTACGGCCTGGACTACGCCGAGAGATATCGCAATCTCGACGACATCTGCGTGCTGGACAATCCCGACGAGGCATAGGGCGGCAAGCAAAAGATGAACATGTGTGCCACTTGTGAGGCAGCCAATCTTGGCTGCCGCCGGTTTTTAGCCGGCGACGTGGCATAAGTTGCTCACCGCTCTCTTCGTAGTGGCGAGGATCCTCGCCAATCCGGTTTCCAACGTCTTCCAGAAACAACTGACGCAGCGCTCCGCGAATCCCCTCTTCATCATCGGCGCTACGGACGCGCTGCTGACACTGGGCGTTCTCCCCCTCTTCGTGTTGGGTGCGCTCCCGCTGCCACTTGGGGCGGAGTTCTGGACGAACATGGTGGTTGCCGCGTCGCTCGGCGTCGCCAGCAACGTGCTGCTGGTCTACGCGCTGCAATCCACCAGCCTCTCCGTCCTCGGCCCCATCAACGCCTATAAGTCGGTGGTCAGCCTGGTGTTGGGGGTGTTCCTCCTGGGCGAGGTTCCGGCGCCGCTGGGCGTGGCCGGAGTCCTGCTGATTGTGGCGGGGAGCTACTTCGTCGTCGATCGCGACGCCAACCAACCGCGAAGCAACGCCTTTGTACGGTTCTTTTGCGAGCGAGGCATCCAGTTCCGCTTTGCGGCGTTGGCACTATCCGCCACCGAAGCCATTTTCCTGAAGAAGGCCCTGCTGCTCTCTTCTCCCCTCACCACGTTCGTTTTCTGGGCGATTCTCGGCCTTCCCACCGCCGCGGCGGCCAGTGCGCTGCTCGCCAGGGGGCGGCTGGCGAAGGAAGTGGTGCTACTCCGCCACAACTGGCCCACCTACCTGTGGCTCGCCATCACCACCGGCGTCATGCAACTGACCTCGCTGTTGACTTTCGGAAGGCTGCAGGTCGGGTACTCGCTGGCCCTCTTCCAGTTATCTACCCTGATCGGCGTGTTTCTCGGATACCGCTACTTCCAGGAGGGCCATATTCGGAAGCGCCTCCTCGGGTCGGCGATCATGGCCGCCGGCGCCGCGCTGATCGTGCTTCAGGGCCGCCGCCCCTAGTCGAGGTGGATGTCCAATTGCGTGCGCGTTCGGTTCATGTCAACCATTCGGCGAGCGCAATACCGCTTCCTCCGATGATGCGGCACAATGACCTGCTTAGCGCTAGCCGAATTTCGCCTTTTCTGATGCCGCGATCACCCAATAGTCACCCCGACCAGCTTCGCATCTTCAGGCAGTTCGATATCGCGGGGCGCTACATAGCGTTCAATGGCTTCTCGGATGTTTAGGCGGGCTTCCTCCTCGGTTTCGCCAGCAGACGCGCAACCGGGAAGTTTGGGGCACACGGCCGAATAGTCACCGGCCTCGCGATCATGTTCCAGAACGACTCTGAAGGTCATCGCAGCAGTATAGGACTGCGGCCACAGCCTCGGCTAACCGGGTGTCCCATCGCACGGCCGTGATGTCGTGCATCCAGCGCTATGGTATCGGCGTTCACGGGACTCATCCGCAGAGCGCCACGTCTGCAGGACTCAACAAGCCGCCATCCGCGGCGACCCAATCACGGCCGCCTATTGCTCCGCCTCAAGCGCGAGGGCACTACACCGGTCTTAGCCTGTACGCGCATTGATGTATGCACAAAAGGTCGACTCCAGAAATGCTCTGAGCGAACTTGGAACCCTCGCACGTGTTCCGATCACCGCCATGCCGTTCGTGGGGGACAACGTTACGTTCAGCTTGGGAACACCCGCGCAGCCCGGAAACAACGCGGAGGCACCCTGGTGAACGGACTCGCAAAACTTGACCAAAAACCAAAAGACGTATTTTCCGCGGACGAGAGTTCTGTAAACGTTCCCCTGCTCGAATTCGGCCATTATCGGAGTTATTTCCACGCCTGGATCGAAGGTAATCTTGCATCGGTCATGAATGTACAACGATACGTTCCCTTTTCCGCTTGGCGTTGGATTGCATTGAAGACGGCCCTCTACGAAGACAAAAAGGTCACGCATCAGGATGTCATTCAAGTTCGGCCTCTCTCCTCGTCTCCTCCAATGAACAATCCAGGTCATGATTGGGACCATCTTGCGGAGAAATACTTCGAGTTCTTTCTCAAACAGACTCGCTACGGCATCTAGCGCCTTGTGATCAGCAACTGCGAAGCCATACAGCTCAGTGAGCAGCCGTCTGCAGACCGCCTTCTTTACCACGTCGTTTTCGATTGAATAACCATTCGTCACATATATGTTCCTGTCCAAGATGAGTCGCTCCGGAATAATGTCGGACAAATCTCTATCTACGAAGAAACAGATACGAGACTTCGGGAAGCGTCGCCAATCAATACTCGAGTGGATTCGATAAACTTGATCCTTATTGCCAGCAGGCCAAAGTTCGACATCCCACTCGTCCGGCAGCATATGGTCGATAAAGCCACGATAGAAACACGGGTCTTCCTTACCCTCGACAAAGGCGTAAACAACACTAGCTCCCTTCGAGTAGCGAGCAAGAAACTCATGGTAGCTCGCTAGTTTGCTGCCGAGCGCAGCCAAATGAACAGCAAGCATCGACATAGACACTCCAGGTCCTTGTGGGACTAAACGACAAACTCTCCGAGGCCATGAGCGTACTTCCTTAGTCCATTGTCATAAATGAATGGAGAGTGAGTCACCGCTACAAGACCCATGCAAAAACTGGCATTCCTAATGTCAACGAGGAATTTCCTCTGCCACGGAACCGAGAGAGACAGCTCAGGCTCGTCGATTAAGACGAAGTACCTATTCCCGCCCGAGAGGTACAGATGGCTGAACAAGGAGACAATCTGCTTTTCGCCCGAAGATAAGTGTTGAAGCTTGATTTCCTTGGATGGATTCTTGTCGTTCTTGGACCGAATAGTAAAACTGAAATTCGAGATGTCATATTTGAACTCCTTATCCACCATGTATTCATTGCAGACCGCGCAGAAACGCGTTATTTGAGACTCTTTAGCCTCGAGATCTTTTTGAAAAGCCATCAGTTTGGTGAAGTAATGGCAAATGACCTTGGTGTGTTCGCTCTGTTGTCCGCTTGTCTTTACAGCTTTTATAAGTTCTCTCAGGTGTTGTTTGTTTTTTGAAGATAAAATGTGTTCCTGAATTCTATTCAAGATGTTATCAATGGTTTGGTCATCAGCCTCTTTGATCGCGTTCAAGTCCACAGTCGTATATTGCTCTTCAACGATATCGCCTAGATAGCCGAACGTCAGATTATTTAGACTCTCCCTGGCGAACTTGTTGAGCTGAGATAGTGTCTCGTTGATTGCGGTGTCCACGTCCTTCATCCCGAATTCAATCAACTCCACGTAAGCTTGATCGCCTCGCCGTGAGGTCAGAAGTTCGCGTCGGCTCTTGAGTTCTCGGTCGTCGAGACCCTTGAATATAAGATTCAGTTCGTGCTCGATTCTTCTGTATGTTGGCAAGAAAAGAATTTGAACGTCCAGCGATTCTTTGATAGCATCAAAAGTCTGCCTCAGTGCTTCCTTTTTTTTACCCGGCTGATCACGAGCGACATCTAAGTCTCGCAATAGGTATTCAAGGGGAACTCCATATTCATGACAGAGCATCTCCAGCTCACGTGTGCCGAGGTGCCCCTCCCGCTCTTCCATTAACGAGAGAACTCTGTGCCTGATCGATAGAGGTAGGCGGTGGAGAACACGGGGATCGATATCCTGAATAGGTCGGCTTAGATCCGAAGAACGCAGTCTGTAGGTCTTTTGTCCAAGCGTTATCGAGACCTCTTCAAAGTCATACTTCACCATCGAACTCCACTGCCCGGAGAGCATATAATAGAACAGATTCAGGACGGTGGTCTTGCCAGCGCCATTCTCTCCAACTAGAATCAGCGTATTGTCTACAAATCGTAAGTCGACATGTCTGTAGCCATGCAGTTTCTTGATCTCAAATCGTGTGATTGGGTTCATGGAGCCGTCCAGTATACTACCATGACTGGCTAAGCCGCGCGCGAAGATTCAGACCACTTTGTTGCAGCTTGTTGTTTTGTCTCAGGTTTTTTGTCATAGGTTCTTGTCCGACTACGGGTTTCATTGACCGTAAGCGGTCGAGTCCTGCTTTACGCTCTCGGAAACTGTGCAACCGGGCGGAAACCGGTCTATCGAAAACCGTGTGGGTATTCGCAGCGACACGTTACCGAATGAGGTCAAGTCGGCCCGCCGCCACCAGTCCTCAGACTCATCGGTCACGCAAATATTTGTTTTCTTTGCCGTTTCCCCTCAATCACTTCCCCTCCGATCCCCCGAAAACGCCCCCGCTGGCCTGCTACCGTCGGGCTATCGGAGGCCCTATGGCAGCCCAGAAACTAATTCACGCCAATTGCTCCAACGCACAACTCTCCACCGGTCCTCGCGCCGAGCAAGGCAAAGCCATCTCGCGCAGGAATGCTCTCAAGACCGGCATCGACGCCAGAAACGAAGCCGCCTCCGGCAAAGACCTCGCCGCGCTCACCGCCCTCGCCGCCGTGTACGACCACGAGTTCCACCCCATCGGCGTCCTCGAGCGCCTCCTCGTCGATATCAAGAACGACTGGTTCCTGCGCCGCTACCGCTTCCTCGCCGCCGACCTCGTCAACCACAGGGTGAGCATCGCTGACGAAGCTAAAAGGGGCGCCGATTCCGTTGCCGGCTTCGCCGCCAACACCAACACCAACACCAACACCAAAACCAAAACCTTCCACCCTCTCCATCGTCACATCCTCGATACCGAGCGATCCTTCTTCACCCACCTTGCGGAACTGGCGGGCCGCCAAACTCTCCGCCAGCAGCACCCACGCCGAAGCGGACTCCTCCGTAACCCGTTCTCCCGAAACGGAAAACCCGGGAATTGGGTTCGTTCCGCAACCCACCCCCGCCATCGCTCCCCCATCTGCGCCCGCTCAACGGAACGGCTCAGCGAACCCGAGATCCTCGAAATGAAGGGCTACCGCCGGGATCTTGACAGGTACCACTCAAAAATGCCAGCCGAACCCAAGAACTCTCTCATTTACAACAACATCCATTTCAAGAGTGAACCCAACGAACCCAACCAACCCGAAGTCGATTGCATATTTGCGAAAATTCGAGAAATCGAATACGCTAATATTATGCCCAATCACCTCCGGGCTTACAAAGCAAGCGTCTTTCAAGCTCTGGCGCATCCCACGCGCATTGCCATCGTCGAAATCTTGCGCCACGGCGAGCTTTCCGCCGGCGCCCTGCAGGCCCGGCTCGGCATTGAGCAGGCCAACCTCTCCCAGCACCTCACCATCTTGCGCAGCCGCCAGATCGTGGTCAACCGCAAGGGCGGTAATCAGGTGTTCTATTCCTTGCCCAATCCGGTCCTGGGCGAGGTGCTCGACATCATGCGCCATTATTGCCAGACGAATCTCAACCAGGCCATCCAGATGATGGGCGAAATGAATCGCGAGGCGCAGGGTTGATGGGCTCGCCCGACCCGTTCCTCGCAGCCGGATTGGCTTCGTTCTTCTTAGGTGCCGTCTCCGGACTCGCCACCTGGAAACGCCCGGCCACCGCCCGGATTGTGGCATTCGCCTTTGCCGTGCTCGGCAGTCTGCTGCTGGCAGTGGCTTCCTGTCTCGCCCTCGCCCGCCCCAGCAGCGCGACCTGGAGTCTGCCGCTGGTCACGCTCTTCCAATGCACCGTGCGGCTCGATCCGCTGTCGGCCTGGTTTACCCTCACCCTGGCGATTCTGGCGTTGGCGGTCTCCGTCTACTCCTTCGGCTACCTGCGTCCCCTGGAGCGCACCCGCAATTTGGGAGCGCTGGGCTTTTTCTACAACGCCCTGCTGCTTGGCCTGGCCCTGGTCTTCACGGCCGCCAACGCGTTCTTCTTCCTCTCCGCCTGGGAAGTGATGGCGGTTTCTGCCTTCTGCCTGGTCGCGTTCGAACACGAGAAAGCCGAAACCCGTAGCGCGGCCGTCGTCTACCTCATCATGTCCCACGCGGGAACCGTCATGATGCTCGCCGCCTTCCTGCTGCTGGCCGCGTTCGCCGGCAGCACGGATTTTGCCAGCTTCCATCTGCTGGCATCGAAGCTTCCTCCCGGCGAGCAGGGCGCCGTCTTCCTCCTGTTCTTCGCCGGATTCGGCGTCAAGGCCGGCATTGTGCCGCTGCACATCTGGCTGCCCGACGCCCACCCCGTGGCCCCTAGCAACGTCTCGGCGCTCATGTCGGGCATCGTCATCAAGTGTGGGATCTATGGGATGGCTCGCGTCTTCTTCGACTTCTTCGGCCCGCCGCCCTTGTGGACCGGAACCGTGGTTCTCGCCGTGGGCGTGGTCACGGCGTTGGTGGGCGTTCTGTACGCGCTTCAGGAGCACGACCTCAAGCGCCTCCTGGCCTACCACAGCATCGAAAACATCGGCATCATCGTCATGGGTTTCGGCGCCGCGTTGATGTTCCGTACTCTGGGGCATCTCAATCTGGCGGCAATGGCCATCATCGGCGCCCTGTACCACACCGTGAACCACGCCATTTTCAAGGGTCTGCTGTTTCTGGCCGCCGGCAGCGTGGTGCAGAGCGTCCGCACCAGGAACATGGAAGAGATGGGCGGCCTGATCCGCCGCATGCCCGGCACCGCCCTCTTCTTCCTCGTCGGCGCCATCGCCATCTCCGGCCTGCCGCCCTTGAACGGATTCGTCAGCGAGTGGCTCACCTATCAGGCGCTGCTCGCCGGCTTTGGCACCACGCACAGCCTCACACGGATGATGTTCCCGATTGCGGGGGCGCTCCTCGCCTTGACCGCCGCGCTGGCCGCGGCCTGTTTTGTGAAAGCTTTTGGAATCCCCTTTCTGGCCTTGCCGCGCAGCGAAGCGGCGGCCAACGCGCGGGAAACCGCGCCTGAAATGCAATACGCCATGGCTCTATTGGCCGCCGCGTGCTTCGTGCTGGGTCTGGGCGCCACCTGGATTCTTCCGGTGTTTGACCCCATCACGCAGCAGGCCTTGGGCGTGCAGGTCAGCCAATCGTTAGTCGCCCATGGTTTTGCCCTGCAGGCGGGCACCGCGCAGAGTGGCACCGTCTCTCCCGCGGGAATCGCGCTGGTGTTCCTCGCGCTCGTGGGCACCGCGGCATTTCTGGTCAACCGGCGCCTGCGCCGCGCCCGCGTTGCCACCGGGCCCGCCTGGGATTGCGGCCTTCCCGGGCTCACCTCCGATAACGAATACACCGCTACCGCCTTCTCCAAGCCGCTGCGATTGATCTTTAGCGCCTTCTACCGGCCGAACCGCGAGATTCGCCCGGAGTACGATGTCTCGCCCTACTACCCCAGCGCCATCCGCTTTGAAAGCGGCATCGAGCCCACCTTCGAGAAACACATCTACGGCCCGCTCAAAGACTGGGTCTTTGGGCTCTCGCGCCGGATGCGCGCCATTCAGGCCGGCAGCATCCACGCATACCTGGCGTATATCTTTGTCACGCTGATCGTGCTTCTGCTCTTCGGAGTGCGCGAATGATAGCCGTATTCCTCACCGCCGTCGTGCAGTTGCTGCTGTTGTTGACGGTGGCTCCGCTGGTTGGCGGCCTAATCAAAACGCTCAAGGCGAGGCTTCAGATTCGCCGCGGACCCGGCATTCTGCAGCCCTACCGGGACCTCCTCAAGCTGTTTCGCAAAGGCATGGTCCTGCCCGGCACGGCCTCCTGGGTCTTCACCGCTACGCCCTACGTCGTGTTTGCCGCCACTGCCATCGCGGGCCTGATGATCCCCATGATTTCCGCCAAGGCGCCGCTCGGCCTGTTCGGCGGCGTGCTGGCCGTGGTGTACCTGCTCGGGCTGGGCCGCTTCTTTCTCGCCCTCGCCGGCTTGGATACCGGCAGTTCCTTCGGCGGCCTCGGCAGCAGCCGTGAAATGACCATCGCCGCCCTCGCCGAACCCGCCATGATGCTGGCCGTGTTTACGGTGGCCATCGGCGCCAATTCCACCAGCCTTTCCGAAATCGCCAAAGTGGCTACCTCCACTACCTGGCATTTCCTCGCGCCCGCCCAAATGCTGGCTTTCGCCGCCATGTTTTTGGTGCTCATCGCGGAGACCGGCAGAATTCCCGTCGACAACCCCGCTACCCATCTGGAGTTGACCATGATCCACGAGGCCATGATTCTGGAGTACTCCGGACCCTACCTGGGCCTCATCGAATGGGGCGCGTCCATCAAACAACTATTGCTGATGACCCTGCTCATCAACGCCTTCCTGCCCTTCGGCCTTCAGTCGAAATGGTCGCTCGGCGGCGTGCTCGTCAGCCTGGCCTACCTCCTCTTGAAGCTGCTGGTGCTGGCTGTTTCCATCGTCCTGGTGGAAACCACCAATGCCAAGATGCGGTTCTTCCGCGTTCCAGACCTACTCGCCATGGCATTCACGTTGGCGGCGCTTGGCCTCGTGTCCACGTTCCTGTTTTGAGACCCGATGCATACTTTACAAGATCCCGAATTCGGCAACAAGATGGTCACCCTGATGGCTGCGCTCGTGCTCGTGCTGCAGATCGCCATGGTGGCGCAGCGATGGATTGTGACCAGCATCCGGATCTTCGCCGCTCAGTCCTTTTTATTGGCCGCCATCGCCAACACCATCGCCTATTACAATCACGCCCCGCACATTTACGCCGCCGCGGCCCTGACCTTGCTGGCTAAGGGCATCCTCGTCCCCATCGTGCTAGAGCGCCTCGTGGCGCGGATCGGGATTCGTCAGGAGATCAAGCCCATTCTCAACGTTCCGCTCTCCATCGTGATCTCGGGCGGCCTGACGCTGGTGGGTTACGTCCTCGCCGAACCGTTCTATCGTCCGGACGAAGCCCCGGGCGCCGCCACCTTGGGCCACAACGCGCTGGCCGTGGCGATTTCACTCTTCCTGATCGGTTTTTTCATGATGATCAACCGGCGGAATGCTCTGACTCAGGTGCTCGCCTTATTGTGCCTGGAAAACGGTTTGTTCCTGGCCGCCATTTCCCTGACTTACGGAATGCCGCTGATTGTCGAACTAGGCGTCCTGTTCGATGTCCTGGTGGCCGTGATGGTCCTCGGAATTCTGGTCTATCGCATTCGTGAGACCTTCGAGTCCGTCGATGTGAGCCGCATGCGGAGACTGCGCGGATGATCCTGGCTCTTCTTTTGGCGATTCCCCTGGCCGCGTGCGCGGTGTCGGCCGTGGCGCGCCGGCGCTCCGTACTGGAGGCCGTCAACGTCACCGCTTTCGCCCTCACGTTTCTGCTGGCTCTCGGCGTGGCGTCTCAAGTGCTCCGCTCTGGCTCCATCTCCCTGTGGAACGGTTTCCTTTACGCCGATTCGCTCAGCGCTTTGGTCATCCTGCTGAACGCGTCGGTGGCCCTGGTGTGCTCGGTTTATGCCGTCGGCTACCTCCGCGAAGACGAACGCAGCGGCGCCCTCGATGACGATGGGGGGACCAATACCCCAAGTTTCAAGCTGCGGAAATACTACAGCCTGACACCGCTGCTGGTGTTTGCCATGCTGCTGGTCACTCTGGCGAATAACCTCGGCGTCATGTGGGCGGCCATTGAACTGACCACCCTCGCCTCCGTCTTCCTGGTCACCTTTTATGGCAATGTGACGTCGCTCGAAGCTGCCTGGAAATACGCCATGATCGGTGGCGTAGGCCTCTCGATGGCGCTGTTCGGCACCATCCTCACCTACTATGCGGGCCACAGGCTCCCTGGTTCCGAGGGCCTGGCCGGTTTGAATTGGTCCATCCTGGTGGGCCAGGCGGCGCAACTGGACAAGACCAGCATGCGGATGGCATTCATTTTGGTGTTGCTCGGCTACGGTACCAAAGCCGGCCTCGCGCCCATGCACACCTGGAAACCGGATGCCTACAGCGAAGCGCCGGTGCCCTCGGCCGCCATTCTCTCCGCCGCCATGTTGAACTGCGCCGTCTACGGATTGATCCGGTTCTACGTCCTCACCAGCCGGTGTCTGGGCGCGGAGTATCCCGGAAACCTGCTGCTGCTGCTCGGTCTCTTTTCCATGGGGATCGCGGTCCCGTTCGTTCTGGTCCAGAAGAACTTCCGCCGCATGCTGGCCTATTCCACCATCGACCAGGCGGGCATGATGATTACCGCTCTGGGCATCGGCGGCCAACTCGCCGCGTTTGCGCTGATGTTGCATATGACGTTTCACACGGTGGCGAAATCGCTGCTCTTCCTTTCCGCCGGCAATATTTATCAATGTTTCAAAACCGACCTGTTCCAGAAGCTCAAGGGCGGCGTGCTCCGCGTACTCCCGCTGACGGGCGCCGCCTTCTGCCTGGGTACGATGGCGATTATCGGGATGCCGCCGTTCAGCCTGTTTCAGAGTGAATTCCTCATGATCCGTGCCGCTTTCGGTACCGGCCACTTCCTGGTGGGCGCCCTCTTCATCCTGTTTGGACTCGGCGTGTTCACTGGCGTCACGCTGCATGTCAGCGGCATGCTTCTCGGCACCTCGGAGGAACCCCGGGCCGCTTGGCATCCATGGCGCGATTCGCCCATTGTGATCCTGGCCGTCCTCCTGATTGCGATCGGCTTCTGGCTGCCCGCGTCGCTGTTGGAACTCGTTCAACGCGCGGCCCTTGTGGTGAGTGGAGAGTGAAATTGGGGCATAGTAGAGTACAACTCCAGGGCTCTTGGTGGGGCGGACGCCCTCGTCCGCGCGCGACCCCCTGGTCGCGCTGTTGCTCGGTAAACTGAACATGGATCTCTTCGAAGAGTTGCGTGACAAATTTCCGCTCCTGGTCAGCGCCGCGCAAGCGCCGCCTCAGGTATCCCACAACCAGGTCTCCATCGCTCTCCGCGGGCCGGACGTGCGGCCGCTCGCGGAGCACTTGCAGTCGGCGTATCAGTCCCGTTTGGTGGCGGTGTTCGCCGAAGATCGCGTTGCCGCCGAAAGCGTCTTCTATAACTACTACGTTTTCGAACAGCCCGCGGAACCCTGCTATCTGATCTTGCAGGCGCCCATTGCCGCGGACCAGCCGCGATTCCCTTCACTCGCCGCCGGCTTGCCCGCGGTGAACTGGCAGGAACGCGAGATCCAGGACTGGTTTGGCCTCGAAGCCACCGGTCATCCCAATCCCCGCCGCGTCGCCCTCCACGATAACTGGCCCGACGTGCATCCCCTGCGTAAGAGTTTTCCGTTGCGCCAGGTCTTGCCGCCGTTCGAAGGCGAGCGCCACGTCTATCGCCCCACCCTGGGGGAGGGAGTCTTCCAGATTCCCGTCGGCCCCGTGCATGCCGGCATCATCGAGCCCGGCCATTTCAATTTCGCGGTCGCGGGTGAGCCGATTCTATATCTGCAACTGCGCATGTTCTATACCCACAAGGGCACCGAGAAGCTGTTCGAAGACATGCCCATCCATCGAGCTGTATTCCTGGCGGAGAGCATCTCGGGCGATTCCGCTTTTTCGCACGGAACCGCATTCTGCCAGGCTATAGAGAACGCGTCCGATACCGAAGTTCCCCAGCGCGCCCGCGTCATGCGGACCATCCTGCTGGAATTGGAGCGCGTCTGCAACCACATCGGCGATATTGGGGCAATTTCGACCGACGTCGGCTTTATGGTGGCCAACGCCCATGCCAGCCGGCTGCGTGAGATGGTGGTGCGCCTGAATGAGGGCTTGACGGGGAGCCGGTGGCTCCGCGGCATGGTGTGCGTCGGTGGAGTGCGCCGCACATGGTCTTCCGCCCAACGCGATCTGCTGCGCGATACCGTAAACCAGGTGGAGCGGGAATTTGATTCTCTCGTCGCCCTCGTTCAGTCTTCCGATTCCACCCGCGACCGCCTGGAACAGACCGGTATTCTGCTTCCCGAAACCGCCAAGGTCCTGGGCATCGTCGGGGTTGCCGGCCGCGCTTCCGGCGTCGATCTGGACGTCCGCCGCGACCACCCGTACGCCGCCTACGAACGCTACCCCTTCCAGGTGCCGGTGTATCGGGCGGGAGACGTCTTGCACCGCATGCTGGTGCGCGTCGATGAGGTGAAGCAGTCCTTTGCCATCCTGCGAGCCGCCGCCGATGACCTGCCGGAAGGCCCCCACTGTGCTCCGCTGCAACCCGTGCCGCCCGGCCGTTGCGCCCTCAGCGCCGTCGAAGGCTGGCGCGGTGAGATTCTGCATTGGGTGCGTACCGCGGACAACAATCGCCTGGAGCGCTGTAAGATCAAGGACCCATCGGTGAATAATTGGGCCGCCATTGTGGAGGCGGTGCAGGGCAACATCGTCGCGGATTTTCCGGTGATCAACAAGAGTTTCAATCTCTCCTATTCGGGTACGGACCGCTGAACCATGTTTAAGATACTCCAAAAGGCCCTCGCCACCGGCATCGCCACCGTCGCGTACCCGGACGTGCCCGCCGTGGTCTCCCCGCATTTCCGCGGCCGGCCTGAATTTGATTTCGCATCCTGGCGCGACGCCCGCCCCGCCGCCGAGGTCTGTCCCACGGGAGCCATCCTGGTGGGACAGGCGCTTTCGCCGGCCAACCGCCGCGTGACCGTCGATTACGGCCTGTGCGTCTTCTGCGGCCAGTGCGCCGATGTTTCACCCGATGGCGCGGTGCGCGTCACCACGGAGTTTGAACTCGCCACTCACAATCGCGCCAGGCTGATTCGCGCGGCGGACTACAGCCTGAATGCCGATGGTACTCACCAGCGTTTGATTGCCGAGTATGAGGCCGAGGCCACGGCGGAAGAGGCGGGTGGCAAAGTCAGCGAAGCAATCCGCAACACGCTGGGGCGCTCGCTCGCCATCCGCCAGGTGGACGCCGGTTCGTGCAACGGGTGCGAAATGGAAATAGTGGCGCTCAATAATCCCATTC
This sequence comes from Candidatus Solibacter sp., assembly GCA_025361425.1. Classification (GTDB taxonomy): domain Bacteria; phylum Acidobacteriota; class Terriglobia; order Bryobacterales; family Bryobacteraceae; genus Solibacter. Next base: position 13,480 of record JANYAH010000048.1, read on the forward strand.
ACGATATCGAGCGTTTCGGCATTCAATTTGTGGCCTCTCCGCGGCATGCCGACATGCTGCTGGTCACCGGGCCAGTCACGCGCAACATGGAGCTGGCGTTACAGAAGACCTATGCCGCGACCCCGGACCCAAAGGTGATCGTGGCCGTGGGTGCATGCGGCATCAGCGGCGGCATTTTCGGTACGAATTATGCCTCCCGGGGTGGCGTCGATGCCACCATCCCGGTGGATGTCTACATCCCCGGATGCCCGCCGCGTCCCGAAGCGCTGCTCTACGGCATCCTGCTCGCCGTCGGCAGGCTGGCGGAGAAAGTGCGGTAGCGCAATCGAGCACGATCGCGGCTCTTAGTCCGGATCGAAGTGGCGATCCAGGTAGAGCCATAGGACGCGCGCGAAGCGCGTTACGGCGGGCACCAAAGGCAGATACGCCACAAAGGCCGCCACTATCACCAGGTCGAAGCGCCACGGTGTCAGCCACCAAAGCAACAGCACCAGCGCCATGACCGGCGGAATTGAGAGCATGTAGCTGAAATACATCGCGCCCAGAAAATACCCGGGTTCGCGGTCGTACTTCAACCCGCACTCCGCGCAGCGCTCGTGCATGGCAAGATAGGTGCGCCACAGCGGTCCTCGGAAGATCTTTCCCGTGTGGCAGCGAGGGCACAATTCGCGGACGATGGCTTGAATTTGCATGGGAGCTATTCGAAGTTCGGACCGATGCCGAGCTTTCTCCCCAGCCGGACCCATCGCGAGCTTGATGCCAGGCGGATGCGTTCGGCCAGCACGTCCGCGCGCTCTTTTTCCTGGCGCGCTTTGGCTTCCGCCGTCTGCCAGGCATCTACCATCTGATGGCCGGCGCAGTGGTCGAAAATGAAGTCGTGGTTTCTGGCGATCAGGGGCTGGGAAGTATCGTTGTCGAACAGAATTCCGTTTTCCGGTACGTTCTCCGTCATAAAATGAACCGCGCGGAATCCGGCGGCCAGCAGTTGGGCCAGTAGGGCTGTGGCGCCGAATTCGCGCATTTCGAGAGTGGCTCCGCTGCCGCCATGAAACGTGAGATCGTCGCGGATCTCTAGAGTGCCATCCGGGCGGCGATTGATCAGCACGCTGCAATCGCCCAGCGGCACGATGCGGAATTCGTGGAGTTCCGGGAAATGTTCGCGCAACCGGTCCTCGAGGTTGCAGTACACGGTGATGCCCAGGAACCCGTGGGGCTTCAGCATGCGGTGGGTTTCTTCCAACGCGCGCTCCACCGGGGGCGCGATGTGCTCCAGCACGTCGGCGCAGAGAATGAAGTCGTACTGCCCGGCAAGCTCGGGGTGAGATTCGGTGAAATCGAGCCGGGGTTCGCGGTCGTAAAAGGTGTTGGTGTACTCGAACTTCTCGGCCAAAAGCCCGTTGTAGCAATCCTTGTCGCTCATGCCCAGGCCGCGGATGGCCTTCATCCTGGGGAACCCGGGCAACGGCAAGCTGCGTCCAAACAGCTCGATGGAGAGCAGATGGATTAACGCCCGGATGCGCACGTTGGACCCGCAGGCGCAGGTGGCGGGCTCGCTGGCGAAGTGCTCGACCTCGTTAAAGGCGCCGCAGATGTTACAGGTGAAGCAAACCATCGGGACTTTCAGGGTACCAGCGCCCGGGTCTTCCATGTCATGCGCCTTCATCCTCCCCCAACTTGCGCCATTTCACCCACTTGTCACGGCATCCGGCAGCACTGATTGTTGAATATTTCCATAAAACGGACCAATTTAAGCACAAAAGACTGTTTGGTCTGCTCCGTGCAATACCGCAATGTTCACATTCCGCGCAGTGGGGGTTCGAGTGGGTAAGTTCTTTCGGGATTCAGGACACCTGATCCGGCCGGCCATCGTGCTGCTCGCCGGCCTGGGTCTCTTTATGGTGATTCGCGGCGCCGTGGTTCCCAAGGGATTCGGTCAGTACGGCCACTACCGCCCAGGCGCGCTGGCCGCCATCCGCCAACATCCGGTTGTCTACGCCGGGCAAGCCACCTGCGTCCTGTGCCACGAAGAGGAAGGCAAGGTCCGCGCCACCGGCAAACATGCCCACGTGGCCTGCGAAACGTGTCACGGACCGCTCGCCAAGCATGCCGACGACCCGGCGGCGAATGTCCCCACACTGCCGGCCGTCGCCACCCTCTGCGCCCGGTGCCACGAAAAGGACACCGCCAAACCCAAGACCTTTCCGCAGGTGGTCACCGCCGAGCACTCCGGCGGCATGGCCTGCAATGACTGCCACAAGCCGCATAATCCGCACCTCTGAGGGACAAGAGCAGACATATGGAAATCACCCGTCGAGACATGTTGAGCGTGGGCGGCAAGCTCCTCATGATTGCCAGCGTGGGCGCAACCTTTGAACAGATCACCGGCGCCGAACCGCCGCCCGATACCTACCGCATGGCCGACCACTGGTGGGGCATGATTATCGATATCGATAAGTGCATCGGTTGCGGTAACTGCGTGCGCGCCTGCTCCGATGAAAACCAGGTCCCGAAGGACTATTTCCGCACCTGGGTGGAGCGTTATGAAGTCCCCGAAGGCTACGTAAACCCCCGCGTGAGTTCCCCACAGGGAGCCATCAACGGCTTTCCGCCCTCCCAACAGACCAGCCTCAAGAGCTTTTTCGTTCCCAAGCTCTGCAACCACTGCGCGGATTCCCCCTGCGTGCAGGTCTGCCCGGTGGGCGCCACCTTCGTCAGCCCGGACGGTGTGGTGCTGGTGGACAAGGACTACTGCCTGGGCTGCCGCTACTGCGTGCAGGCCTGCCCCTACGGCTGCCGCTATCTGCACCCCGAAACCGAAACCGTGGACAAGTGCACCCTCTGCTACCACCGCATTACGCAGGGCTTGACCACGGCCTGTTGCGAGAATTGCCCCACCGGCGCGCGCCAACTGGTGGATTTCAAGGACCCCAAGGACCCGGTGCATGAGTTTCTGCGCGAAAACAAAGTCGCGGTGTTGAAGCCGAATATGGCAACGGAAGCCAAGGTCTATTACAAGAACCTCGACGGCTCGGTGCGATAGAAGGAGCGAAACGATGATTCCTGGCGTAGACGGTTTCATGTACCCCAACGAGGTGGAGTTGCAGTGGAGCGTGCTGATCGTGCTCTACCCGTTTGTCACCGGCCTGGTGGCCGGAGCCTTCATCCTGGCGTCGTTGGAGCGCGTCTTCAAAGTGGAAGCTGTGCGCCCTACCTACCGGCTGGCGCTGCTCACCGCGCTCTCGTTCCTACTGGTGGCGCCGCTGCCGCTGCAACTGCACCTGGGCCACCCCGAACGCTCCTTCGAAATGTACACCACGCCGCATCGTTCCTCGGCCATGGCCATGTTCGGCTTCATTTACCTGTGGTACCTCACGGTGGTGCTCTTACTGGAAATCTGGCTGGAGTATCGCAGCGATATCGTGCGCCTGGCGCAATCCTCCAAGGGCTTCCCGCGGCTGGTCTATCAGGCACTCACCCTGGGTTCGATGAACGTCAGTCCGGCGGCTCGCGCGATTGACGATAAGGTGGGCTACGCGGTCACAGTGATCGGCATTCCGTCGGCATTTCTGCTGCACGGATACGTGGGCTTCATCTTCGGTTCCATCAAGGCCAACCCTTGGTGGAGCACGCCGCTGATGCCGATCGTGTTCCTGTTTTCCGCCATGGTGTCGGGCATCGCGGCGGTTCTGCTGCTCTATATGGCCTCCATGAAGCTGAAGAAATGGCCGATCGACATGCGCTGCGTGGACACCATCGCCAAGTATCTGTTCTACGCATTCGTGATCGCTTTCAGCCTGGAAATGCTGGACTTGATCCACCGCACCTACGAGAGCGACGAAAGCTTCCGGAGCCTGGATTTCATGGTACACACGCGCCTGTGGTACTCCCATGTCGTCCTGCAGATTGGCGTGGGTACGTTGATTCCGCTGGCGCTGCTGGCAGCCAACCAACTCTGGAAATTCAGCGAGGCGAAGCGGCGCGTGATGTATGTGACGGCGTGTTCGCTGACCATGATCGGGATCTTCGCCATGCGCTGGAACGTAGTCATCGGCGGCCAGTTATTTTCCAAAAGCTTTCTGGGCTATACCACTTACAAAGTGGAGTTAGTCACCCGCGAAGGCTTGCTCGCGGCAATCGCGCTGATGCTGCTGCCCTTCGTCATCTTTTTCGTGCTGGTAAAAATTCTGCCCCCCTGGCAGGAGACCGAGGCTCATAAGGCCTGAGGAGGTTGCCGTGCCGCAACCCGAGTGGGACGCCCTGGTCGAAGAAGTTCGCGACCTTCGGGGTCGCGTAGCCCGCATAGAGATGGCGACGGGCATGTCTGCCCACGCCGCACCAGGCGCCGCGCCGCCGGGATGGGACGCGGCGGAGCGTGCCCCGGCAGCGCCAGAGACGCCGGGGATCCTGGAATCCCCTAGCTCGCTCTTGCCCGTTTTGGGACGCGCGCTGCTCGGCCTGGCAGGCGCTTTCCTGCTGCGCGCACTTACCGAAGGTGGGACTTTCTCGCCCAGGATGGGCGTCGCGGTGGGCTTGGTCTACGCCATGCTATGGCTGGTCTGGGCGGCACGCACTCCGGCCGCGCACCGCTTGGAAGCCGCGCTGCACGGGCTGACTTCCGTGCTGGTGCTCTCACCGCTGCTCTTCGAGGCCACCACGCGCCTCCACGCCATCTCCACCTGGACGGCGGGGGCGCTGCTGCTGACGTTTACCCTATTCGGCCTGGCGGTCTCCTGGCGCAAGGATCTGCTGATTGTATCCACCTTCGCCACGCTAGCCGGACTCGGTACCAGCGCCGCCCTCCTGCTGGCCACTCACGATGTCCTGCCCTTTACCCTGGTGTTTCTGGCCATCGCCCTGGCGATGGAAGTCTCCGCCTGCCTGAATCACTGGCTGAGCGAGCGCTGGCTCACGGCCACCGCCGCCGATCTGGCGGTGCTGCTGGCCACCTGGCTGGTGGCCGGCGAGCGCGGGCTGCCGGAAGGCTATGCGGCGATACCGCATGCTGCCCTGCTAGGCGCGCAGGTGGCGCTGTTGAGCATTTATCTCTCCAGCACCATCGTGCGCACCCTGCTGCGCGGCTTCACCTTCACCTGGTTTGAGACCGCACAGTGCGCGCTGGCGTTCCTCATCAGCGTGGGCGGTGGACTGCAACTCACTAACGGCGATGCCCGCGTAGCGCCCGCGTTGGGGCTGCTCGCGCTGCTGTGCGCGGCTGCCTGCTACCTGGTTTCCTTCCTGATGCTGGACCGCGGCGGGGAACACGGCCGCAACTTCCACACGTATTCCACCTTCGGCATTCTGCTGGCTGTGGCGGGCAGCCGCATTCTGCTTTCTGGCGCAGCCGCGGCCGTGGCGTGGAGCGTGCTGGCCGTGGCCGCCATTTGGGTGGGGGGCATTTTCCTACGTCTGACGCTCAAGGTACACGGCGCCATTTTCCTGCTGCTCGCCCTGACTGCTTCGAGCGCGCTGGAACAGGCGGCGGGCCTGCTGTTAGGTTCCCGGACGTGGCCCGGAGGCGCCCCCTGGGCCATCTGGAGCGGCGCGCTCACGGCATCGTTGTGTTATGCCATCGGAACCCGCCATGCCGCGGCGGTGACGCCTAGCTGGAGTTCGCGCACGCTGCGCATCCTGGTGGCCGGGACCGCGGTCTGGCTGGCGGCGGGCATTTTCGCCGGCCTCCTCACCGCGGGATATCACCTATTGTTCGGCGCGGAGGCGACCCACGCCTATTGCGCCACCTTGCGCACCTTGGTGCTCTCGGCCACAGCCCTGCTGCTCGCCTGGGCGGCCGGCCGCTGGGACCGCCAGGAGTTTGGGCGTCTGGTGTACCCGGTGATGGCGCTGGGCGCGTACCGCATGATCGGCGTGGATCTGCAACAGGATCGCACCGCGGCCCTCTTCCTCTCGCTCCTGCTCTACGGCGCCGCGCTGATCCTGCTGCCCAGGCTGATTCGCGCACAGGCGGCGGCATAGCCGGCAGGCGCGGACCGCGGCGCCTGCGTCAATTCGAGAGGTAGGCGAACATGGTTAGCGCGATCGACATTCCGCCAGGCACAGCCAGCCAGATTGGCGGCTGAAGGCTCGCGCGCTCCGTGTGGGGTTCGTGCCTCACTGGCAAGCCGGTACCGAGCAAGTCGCGAAAGTCCCGGACTCTATCCGCGAGAGATGCCGATCACTGCGTGCGGCTTCATGGTTTACAGCTTCCTTATCTTGAGATTCTTGAACCACGCGTCGCTGGAGTGATTCTGTATGGAGATCTGACACTCCTTCTTCGGATGCTTGACCAGCAAGTCGTAAACCGGCGAAGCCGTCCCCCAGCGCGCGCCCGTGCCCTTGGCGACTTCCGGGGCATTCAGGCTGCCATCCACCACCTTCACGCCATTCAGCCAGTGCTCGACCGCATCGCCCTTGACCACCAGGCGCGAGTGATTGAACTCGCCCACCGGCTTCGTCGCATCCTTCAGCGGCGAGAGCATGTCGTATAGCGCGCCCGCCTGATGGTTGGCGCCGCGCAGAGCATCGGGATTCTTGGCGTTGTCCAGCACCTGGTATTCGAAACCTATGACGTACTCTTGCCCCTTCGCCGGGCGGTCCTGGCGCCGGTTCTTCATGGACGCGTTTACCCGGTCCTCGAACTTTTGTCCGGGGACTTCGTCGGCCAGCATGACGCGCTGCTGTATGCGGTACTTCACGCCGCTATTGCCGGCGGGAGAAATCTTCCAGTCGAACTCCATTTCGAAATCGCGATAAAGGGCCTGGGTGAACAGGTCCTCATCGATATTCGGGTGGGGCAGCGCTTTGAGACATCCGTCCTCGATGGTAAACCCATGGCTCGGCGGCGACTTTTTGGTGGGGTCTTCCCAACCGGCGTAACTCTTGCCGTCGAACATCAGGCGCCATCCGGCGGATTTCTCTTTGGCGGTCAGTTGGTTGTCGGCCGCAGCGGCGGCCAGCACGGCCGCACACCCGAGCAGGGTAATCCTTAGAACATGGGTCATCGCTTCCAATCTACAATGTTCAGGCGCATCTTGTAAGGCTGGTTTTCTTTTTGACCCGCGCGGCGGCATCGGCCCAGGACACGCGCGTCATCTTGCAAGGCGCCAAAGGGTCTATGATTGAGTCATGACCGCAAGGTATAACCGCGGAATCCTTGCGATTGCATGCCTCATCATTGCCGCACCGTTTTTGCGCGCGCAGACCGCGACGCCGCTGCAAATTGTCACCGATTCGCTCCCTTCCGCTTTGGTGGGCGCCCCGTACAACCAGCAACTCGTCACCACCGGAGGTGTCTGCACGGCCAACGGCACCGCGTCCAGCACGATTGATGGCGGCGCGCTGCCGCCCGGACTCTTCATCACCTCTCCGCCGTCCACCGAGCAATGGTCGCTGCAAGGGACTCCCTCCGCGGCAGGAACCTTCACTTTCACCGTCCACTTGACCTGGACTCACGTCCGCACCACCCCCTGGCAGCTCTCCGATTGCCACGAGGATGCGGTCAAGACTCTCACCCTCGCCGTGCAGGGCGGCGGACTTCCCCCTCCCCCTCCCCCTCCCAACCCCACCCTTTCCGCCGATCGCCCACAAATCACTACCACCTATTACACCGGCACCTTTCCTCCCGTCCCGGACACCGTGAACGTAACCGCCACCGGAGGCGCCGCCGTCGCAATCACTGTTCAATCGGTTACCGACACGGGGGGCCTTTGGTTGAGTGTGACGGCGCAGAGATCCACCACTCCCGCTGCGCTTAGCATCAGCTACTCGGACGCGGTTAGCGGTCTGGCGCAGGGCACTTACACCGGCCGCGTGACCGTTACCACCGGTGATCTGGTTCCCTTGACCATCCCAGTCACGCTCCACGTGATCACGGAGAACGTGCGACTGCTCTTGACCCCGTCGTCCCTGGTGTTTTCCGCCGTCGCCGGAGGCCCGGACCCGCCCACTCAGCCCATCGGCGTCACGGTCGCCGTCCGGAACGTGATCTTCCAGGCGACTGTGTCCGCCCCGCCGAATGGCAAATGGCTCAGCGTCAACCAGTCCGCCGCCCTCACGCCACAAACGCTCTTCGTCAAGGTCACCGGCAAGGATCTGGGCGTGGGCGTGTACAACGGCAGCCTCACGCTGGCCGTCAGCGGCATCCCCAACAGCTCCGTCACCATCCCCGTCACGTTTACTATCCAGGCACCCTTGCAGAAGCCCACCATCTCAGCCGGCGGAGTGATCAACGCGGCCGGAAGCGGCAACGCGATTGCTCCCGGGACCTGGGTTTCCCTCTTTGGCACTTCGCTCGCCGCCACCACGCGCGCCTGGCGCGACACCGATTTCCAGAACGGGCGCTTGCCCCTTGCCCTCGACGGCGTCAGCGTCACCATTAACGGAAAACCGGCCGCCGTCGCCTTCGTCAGCCCGCTCCAGATCAACGTGCTGGCTTCCGATGACGCAGCCACGGGTTTTGTGCCGGTGCAGGTGAAGAACGCGCTGGGCACCAGCAATATCGTGCTCGCGCTGCAACAGACTGCCGCTCCTCAGTTCTTCCAACTCAACACCGCCAACGCCAGTTATGCCGCCGGAGTCCACGCCGATGGAAGCTATCTCGCGGGGCCAGCCCTGGTTCAGCAGGGCATCCCCGGCAGCGCCGCCAGAGTGGGCGAAACCATCGTTCTATTCGGCACGGGCTTCGGCGCCACTCAACCCGCGATCTCCGCCACGTCGCTGGTGCCTGCCCCCCTGCCGCTGGCCCGCCTTGAGGATCTCCGCGTACGCATCGGCGGGCTCGACGCCGCCATCTATTTCGCCGGCCTGATCTCCCCGGGCGTCTATCAGTTCAACGTGGTGGTGCCGCAACTCGGCGAGGGCGACCAACCGGTGGTCGCGGAACTGCGCGGCCTGCTCACCCAGTCGGGTCTCCTACTCACCATCCAGCGCTGAGCGCCGTCTCCGGCAACATGGAGTATGGCGGTGCGCCGTGCCGATTGAATAGCTGTCGCCGCCGGCCGCCAGCCGCCAGCGTGCGCGCCAGCAGCTCATCAAAATACCCACGAGGGGAGCCGCGATGCGGCGAGGGGGGCGAAGGTAGCCGCGACGCGGCGAGGGGGGCCGCAGGAGGAGCCGCGATGCGGCGGGGAGTCGCGATGCGCCGAGGAAAGGGGCGCGATGCGCCGCGGGGAGCCGCGATGCGCCGGGGGGGCCGCGGGAGGAGCCGCGACACGCCGAGGGGGACCGCGATGCGCCGGGGGGAGTCGCGATGCGCCGAGGAAAGGGGCGCGATGCGGCACGGGGGGCGAAGGTAGCCGCGACGCGGCGAGGGGGGCCGCGATGCGCCGGGGTTGAGTCGCGATGCGGCGAAGGGAGCCGAGGGGGACCGCGATGCGCCGAGGGGGGCCGCGATGCGCCGCGGGGGGGGTGTGATGCGCCGGGGGGAATCGCGATGCGGCCAGGGGGGCGGTCTATTTTTTCGGTGCGCGCCGATCCAAACGAGCCATCGCGACGTATCCACGTACAGAGGCGGCATATCCCCCCGGTGGCATGAGCCCCTCCGCCTGAGCTATGCTAGCAACTTCGGTTGTTGACATACTCATGAACGACGAATATCTGCCGCCGGGCGCATTGTCCAGAGGCGCAGCAACTCGCCTCGATGCCAGTGCGGCCACTGCGCCGCTTTCCGGGCTGGTGGCACTGGTGGAGCAAATGGCGCAAGGGCGGCAAGACGCGCTCGCCCGGCTCTACGACGCGACTTCGTCGATGCTGAACGGCTTGCTGCTGCGCATCCTGGAGCGGCCCGAAGATGCCGAAGAGGTACTGCTCGATGTCTATATGAAAGCCTGGAAGTATTCCGCGCGTTATTCGGACAAGCGGGGCAGCGTGCAGGCGTGGCTGATGATTATGGCGCGCAACGCCGCTATCGACCGGATCCGCCAGAAACGCGTGCAACCGAAGACGGCGGCCTTTGAACCGGAGAACATGGCGGAGGCGAAATCCACCGAGGCTTCGCCTGAAGAACAAACCGCCGAGCGGGAAAGACGGAGGAGAGTGCAAATCGCATTGAGGGAATTACCCCCGGAACAGCGTGAGGTGGTGGAGTTGGCATTTTTCGGCGGCCTGACCCACGCGGAACTGGCGGAGCGTTTGCGGGAACCGCTCGGCACCATCAAAAGCCGGATCCGCATGGGGCTGGTGCGCCTGCGCGGATTGATGGAGGAGCCTGGCGTATGAGCATTTCGAACATGTCTGCCGCCGCAACCGTGGAACAGCAGGAGACCGCCGCCTTGGCCGCGATGGACCTCGCGGCGCCATTGGATGCCGCGTCGGTGCCCAAGCAACTGGTGGCGGAGATGCGCGAGGCGGTGTGGTTGCTGGCCGAAACCCTGACGCCCGTAGCGCCCGCGCCCTCATTCAAGAGCCTCGTGCTCTCGCGTGTGGCCCAGTTCGAACAATTGAAACCGCAGCGAGATGTGCGGCGCAGCGAAGAGCACTGGGTCAGCGCCGGCATGCCCGGAATCGATATCAAGACGTTGTTCCAGGAGGACGAAACCGGCCGTTCCACCTATCTGGTTCGCATGCAGCCCGGGGTTCGTTTTCCCGCTCACTATCATCACGACCCGGAGCAGTGCCTGGTCCTCAAAGGCGATCTATGCTGGGGCGATCTAGTCTACGAGGAAGGCGATTTCATCTTGATGGACAAGGGTACGGAGCACCCGGAGATTCACACGGTCCACGGCAATCTTCTCCTCATCGTGGCGGGCCACAACGAGTTCCTGGTGGCATAAGGCTCCGCCTTGTGCATGGGAGTGAAGGTCGCGCGCCGGGCGCATCGCGGGTATGACCGGCTCCGATTCTCCGCGTCAAAATCGACCGCTTGCCTGTCTAATCCGGGAGCGCGAACAGGTACGACGTCAGATTCTCCAGGTCCTTGGGCGCCAGTTTATAGGACGGCATGATCGACCCCGGCGCCATCTTCCGCGGATCCGCGAAGTGGTCCTCTACCCAACCGCGGCTCTGGCGTTTGGAGAGTCCGTTGAGCGGCGGACCGATTCTCATGCCCCCTCCGTTGACCAGATGGCAGGTCCCGCAGCGGTTCGTCTGGTAAACCAGCGCACCCTGCGCGGCAAAATCCGGCGCATTGTCGAGAGCCGTGGCGTTCTTCTCATTCAGCTTCAGCAGAAACGCCGCGAGCGAATTCAACTGCGCATCGGTCAACTGGATGGGTGGCATCGAAGTTCCGGGACGCATCGCCGACGGCCGTTTGAAATGCTGGATCATCCACGCCGCGTCTTTGTGGATGGATGCCTTCGTCAGGTTTGGTCCCACTGCCGCACCCTGGTCGCCGATGGCATGGCAGCTCACGCAGTTCTCCTTGCGGAAGTAAGCGATGCCCACCATTTCCTCGGGCGACAACTGCATCCAGTCGGTTGGCCCCGAGTAATCCACCGCCGCCAACGGGTCCTTGGGCGTGGACCTTACGGCCGCGGCGGTCAACCCGCCCCAGCCGATGGCGGCCAGCAGCACGACCGCGAATGCCACGGTGCGGCGCGTGACTTTGACCATCTGACCGCGGTCGATGAAGGGCACCAGGATGAGCAGAAGCACGGCCAGGGCCGGCAACACCACGCTTCCCAGCACTTCGAGCGGTCCGCTGAACAGCTTCAGGGTCTGGAACAGGAACAGGAAATACCATTCCGGCCGTGGGATGTAAGAGGTGTCGGTCGGGTCGGCCAACTGCTCGAGCGGCACACGCACCGCCACTGCCATCATGAACAGGATCGCAAAGGCGATGAAGATGGCCACCGTGTCTTTGAAGACCTGCCGCGGGTAGAACTTCTTCTTGGGCTTCAACTCATCGCCCGGCAGCGGAGCCACCCCGTGCTTGCGCACGAGGAAGATGTGGAGCACCAACAGGAAGATAGTGGCCGGCGGCAGCAGCAGCACGTGCAAGCCGTAAAACCGGGCAAACGTCACCACGCCGATTTCGCCCTCGCCACCGAGCAATCGCGACAAATATGGCCCCAGCAGCGGCGCATGTCCGGCGATCTGCGTGGTGACCACGGTTCCCCAATACGCGCGGTTGTCCCAGGGCAGCAGATACCCGGTGAGGCCATACGCCAGTGTGAGCAGCAGGAGCACCACCCCCACCATCCAGGTAGCTTCCCGTGGTTTCTTGTACGCCCCGTACAGGAAGACCTGCACCATGTGCAGCACCACCACCACGACAATCATGCTGGCGCCCCAGTGATGCAGCCCGCGCATCAAGCGGCCCCCGGTCAACTCCGTCAGGATATAGCGCAGGCTGTTATAGGCATCGCCCGGCGTGGGCGCGTAGTTGAAGGCCAGCAGGGCACCGGTGAAAGCCTGCACCATGAACAGGAACACGGCGACGCTGCCGAACACCTGGTGCCACCCGCTCGATGCCGGAATTTCTTCGTAGAGGAATTGGCGCACCGCGCTTTGGATGCCGGTGCGATGTTCCACCCAGTTGTTGACCCCGCGGATGCGGCGCCTCACGACTGCTTCTCCGGCGTGCCCAGTAGTTTGCCAATCAGCAGCTTGGTGCCGTTAAGCTTGGTTTGGTAGCGGTCCAGTGGCCGCGGCGCGGGGCCGGCCACCACCTTACCGTCGCTAGAGAAGAGAGAGGTGTGACAGGGGCAGAGGAACACCCCCTTGGCGTCTTCCCAATGATAGGCGCACCCCAAATGCGTGCACTGCGGACCGAAGGCCGTCACCTGGTTGGCGGCTGTCTTGACCACCCAGGCGGTGCTTTTTTCGCTGATCACTTTCCAGCCGTCGATGCGGGTTCGCCGGTAGGTGAGCTCCACCGGCGAGTTCGGCGCCATGTGTTCGATATCGCCGATCTCGATCCACGGGTCGCTCTTTTTCGCTTTGGGTGGGAACAGCAAATAGACCAGGGCAGGCAGACCGAGCGCGGCCGAGATGGCTGCCCAGAGGCCGTAAATCGCCAGCACATAGAAATTGCGGCGGCTGGAGCCTTCGCCCTGGGCTGGGGGGACTGTTTGCACGTTACCCATCGTAAACCGCGACCCCTTCATATTTGTCGCTCAATTGTATAGAGTTTGCAAAAACTGACAAGGTTACCCGGGGCAGGTGGCCCAAAAACGTCCGGCTATTTCAATTCCGGACTGTTGATGGTGGCAGGTTCCTGGCCGATATTCTGGCGTACGACGAAGGATTGATCGGAATAAAAGGTCCGGCTTCCGACATTGATGGCCTCTGGAACGACGGTAATCACGTAGCCGGCGGCATTTCCGGTCATCGTGAACTTGTGGCCGCTCTTCGAGCCGGAAGCCAGGGTGCCATCGATTAAGTCGGCAGCCCCCGGACCCGCCGCGCCGCTAGTGGGCGGGCCGAGCTCCATTAGCGAGGCAGCGTACTTGCCGTACTGGGAATAGTATTGCGTTTGAGCCACGTGGAGCGTCCGGATGGTGGCGAGGGCCGCCGTTTGCTGCGAGAGGGTGAGCGCTTGCTTATACTTTGGCGCCGCTATCCCGATGATAATCATGATAATTGCGACAACAATCAGCAATTCGATCAGGGAAAAGCCGCGGCGGCGCCGCTGTAGGTTCAGCATACAGAGTCTTCCTTCCTACTTTACGACGTTGCGGACCCGCTCCGCGTGGAGACTACTTCGCCGCGGGCTCAAACCTTCGGCAGCGGGTAGAGCGAAAGGCCGGCCACGGGGAAATCTTTGGTGTTGTCGGTGAGCAGCGTCAGCCCACCGCGAACAGCGACGGCCGCAATGATGACGTCGCCGAGATTAAGCGTGGTCCCCTTGCGGGCGTAATCGCGTTTGTACTCGCCAGCCAGGCGAGCGGCGGCCGGCGCAATCGGAATGTGTTGGAGGCTGGCGAAAAATCCTTCAGTCGCAGCTTGTTCCTTGGGCCGCCTGCCGGCGTAAACTTCGGTGATGTTGATGGGGCAACAAGCCAAAAGATGGCCGGATTTCACCAAATCCAACAGTAGGGCTGGGCGTTCCCGTTTATTGTTGAGCACGTCGACGATGACGCTGGTATCCAGAAGGAAGGTGGCCATGTCAGCGGCTGGTCACTTTTTCGAAGCGCTGGTCGTACTCCTGGCGCAGCATTTTGACCCATTTGGCAGCCCCCTCCTTGAGCTCGGGATGGTCCTTATCTTTCCAAGAGCCGGCGGCGGATTCCAAGGCTTTGATTTGGCGCAGGCGCATCAGTTCCTTCTCTGCCGCCTGGGTGAGAAAAGCACTGCGACCGCGCTTGCCGACGATGGTGTCGATCTCGGCAATCAGTTGCTGGGGGATGACGATGTGGGTACGTTTGGTGCCCATAGCGACTTCCCTAGGCCCACTGGTAGTTTAACAGGCTATGGGATTTGTGGAGAGACCAGCGCGTCGATCGCCAACAAGCTCCGCCACAAATCGGCCAGCAGACCGAGACTTAAGGCGTTGGCGCCGTCGGAGAGCGCCTTCTCGGGGCAATCGTGAACCTCTAAGAACACGCCGTCGATGCCCACCGCCACGGCCGCGCGCGCCAAAGGAGCGATGAACTCGGGCTGGCCGCTCGACGCCGCGCCCGCACCGCCGGGCAACTGAGCGCTGTGGGTGGCGTCGAACACCACCGGCCAGCCGGCGTCGCGCATGGTCTTCAGGCCGCGCATGTCCACCACCAGGTTGTTGTAGCCGAAGCTGGACCCGCGCTCCGTGAGCACCACGCGGCTGTTGCCCGTGGATGCCACCTTCTCCGCCGCGCGGTGGATATCGTGCGGCGCCACGAACTGCCCCTTCTTGATGTTTACGATGCGGCCCGTCCGTCCGGCGGCCGTCAGCAGGTCCGTCTGGCGGCAGAGGAATGCGGGAATCTGCAGGATATCGGCCACCTCCGCCGCGGGCTCGGCCTGCCACGCCTCGTGAATATCGGTCAGAATGGGGAAGCCTTCCGCCTTCACCCCCGCGAGGATGCGCAGCCCTTCCTGCAAGCCCGGACCGCGATAGGCGCCGCCGCTGGTCCGGTTGGCCTTATCGAAACTCGCCTTGAAGACGAACTCGCCCACCGCTTGGCGGATGCCGCGGGCCATGCGGTGAACGTGCTCCTCGCTTTCGATCACGCAGGGCCCGGCGATCAAAACCAGGCGCTTGCCGAAATCCGCAAATTCAATCGGCACGGGAGAATAACGGCTCCTCGATAGCCGACTGGCGCCGATCGCGCTGCTTTTCCGCGGCGGCGATGAAGCTCTTAAACAGGGGGTGCGGCTCCATCGGCTTGGACTTGAACTCGGGATGGAACTGGCAGCCGAGATACCACGGATGGCCGGCGAGTTCGCAGATCTCGACGTAAGTATTGTCGGGCGTTTCGCCCGTGATCTTGAGGCCGGCTGCCTTCAAGCGCCCTTCATATTCGCGATTAAACTCGTAGCGGTGGCGATGGCGCTCATTGATTTCGCGCATGCCGTAGGCGCTGTAGGCCACGCTGTCTTCGGCGAGACGGCAAGCCCAGCTTCCCAGCCGCATGGTGCCGCCCAATTCGTCAATACCCTTCAGCTCGCGGAGCTTGAAGATGACGCGGTGCGGGGTGCCGGAGTTGAACTCGGTGGAATCGGCGGCATCCAGCCCGCACACATTGCGCGCGAATTCGATCACCAGGGTCTGCATGCCGAGGCAGATTCCGAAGTAAGGGACCTTGCGCTCGCGCGCGAACTTGATGGCGTTGAGCATGCCATCGATGCCGCGCTTGCCGAAGCCGCCGGGCACCAGGATGCCGTCGAAATCTTCCAGTTGCCGCTCCCAGTTCTCGCCGGCCACGCCTTCGGCCTCGATCCAGTGGATGTTGACCTTCAACTGGTGCGCCAGGCCGCCATGCAGCAGCGCTTCCTTGAGGCTTTTGTAGGAGTCTTCGTATTCGACGTACTTGCCCACCAGCGCGATCGAGACCTCGCCTCGCGGGTTATCCAGGCGCTCCAGCATTGCCGTCCACCGGGCGAGATCGCGCGGGCCGGCGTCGAGCTTGAGCAGGCGGAGGACGATTTCGTCCACGCCCTCGGCGGCGAACCCCACGGGTACGGCATAAACGCTGTTGACGTCGCGGGCGGTGATGACGGCGCGCACGTCCACGTCGCAGAAGAGGGCGATCTTCTCCTTCATCTCCTGCGGGATGAAGCGCTCGCAGCGGCAGAGCAGAATATCGGGCTGGATGCCGAGGGAGCGCAGTTCCTTCACGCTATGCTGGGTGGGCTTGGTTTTAAGTTCCTGGGCCGCCGCGATCCACGGCACCAGGGTCACGTGGATGAACAGGGTGTTGACGCGCCCCTCTTCGTGGCGCATCTGGCGGATGGCTTCGAGGAACGGGAGCGATTCGATATCGCCCACGGTGCCGCCGATCTCGGCGATCACCACGTCCACGTCGGCGGAGACCTTCTTGAGCGCGGCTTTGATCTCATTAGTTACGTGGGGAATCACCTGCACGGTCTTGCCCAGATAATCGCCGCGCCGCTCGCGGGCGATGATCTGCTCATAGATGCGGCCGCTGGTGAGATTATTGCTCTGGGTGAGCCGGGAGTGCGTGAAGCGCTCATAGTGGCCCAGGTCGAGATCGGTCTCCGCGCCGTCATCGGTGACGAAGACTTCGCCGTGCTGGAAGGGGCTCATCGTGCCGGGGTCCACGTTCAGGTACGGATCGAACTTGAGGCACGTGACCTTGAGTCCGCGGCTTTCCAAGAGGCAGCCGATGGACGCGGCCGCAATCCCCTTCCCCAACGAAGAGACCACGCCGCCCGTTATAAATATGTATTTAGCCATTTCCCATTTCCTGTAAGATTGAGGCGTCGAATAACCGGGACACCCGTGCCAGATCCTCCGGGGTATCCACACCCAGCGATTCGTATTCCGTTTCCACCACGCGGATTCGAAAACCGTTCTCCAAAGCGCGCAACTGCTCCAGGCGTTCGGCGGCTTCCAGCGGACCCACCGGGAGCGCCGAATAGGCCAGCAGAAAATCCCGCCGGTATACATATAACCCGATGTGCTTGAAATAAGGCGTGACGGCGGATTTTTCCCGCTCGAAGGGAATCGGGTAGCGCGAGAAATAGATGGCATCGCCGCCGCCATTCGTCACCACCTTCACCACGTTGGGGTCGCCAATTTCGCGCGGATCTTCAATGCGTTTCTTGAGCGTCCCCATGACCAGTTCCGGTTCGTGGACCAAGGGCAGGATGGCGGCGTCGATGGCGGCGGGGTCGATCAGAGGCTCGTCGCCCTGGATGTTGACCACAATTTCGGCGTCCTCGGCGGAGGCGGCTTCGGCCACCCGGTCTGTGCCGGAAAGGTGATCGGAGCGTGTCATGCGGACGCGCGCGCCGAAACTTCTTGCGACGGAATACACGCGGTCGTCATCCGTAGCAATGAGGACGCGGGTGAGATAGGTGCATAGAGAAGCACGGTCATACACGTGCTGTAGCATGGTCTTACCGGCGATGAGAGCCAGTACCTTGCCGGGGAAGCGAGTGGATGCAAATCTGGCAGGAATGACGCCGAGAATTTTACGCGGCACAGAAAATATTAACATAAATCGCCTATGTTATTCTTGGGAAAGAAAGGCTGGCCAGCCGCTATGCTGCCCTCCTCGGCTAAGCTGTTGATTCGTTGCGCCGTCGGGATTTGCCTGGGCTGTGTCATCTGGGGACAGGCAAGCCTGGAAGTCCGGACGAAACCTGGCGAGAAGCTGGAGTCGCGCCCACGCCCTAACATCCGCGTGGACAGTACGCTGGTGCTGATCCCGGTCACCGTCACCGACCCCTTGAACCGTTTTGTCACGGGACTGGAAAAGGAGAATTTCAAAGTGCTGGAGGATAAGCTACCGCAGGAGATTACTCAGTTCTCCAGCGAGGACGCGCCGCTCTCTGTGGGCGTGGTCTTCGATTGCAGCGGCAGCATGGGCAGTAAGCTCGACAAATCCCGGCAGGCAGTGGCGCAGTTTTTCAAGCTGGCCAATCCGGAGGACGAGTTTTTCCTGGTTCAATTCAACGATTCAGCCAACCTGATTCAGCCCTTCACGCGGAACCTGGAGGAGATCCAGAACAAGCTCGCCTTTACCCAGTCCAAGGGCAGAACCGCGCTGCTGGACGCGGTCTACATGGCGGTACATGAAATGAAAAAAGCCAAGAATCCGCGTAAGGCGCTCCTGTTGATCTCCGATGGCGGCGATAACAGCAGCCGCTACAGCGAGGCGGAAATCAAGAAGCTGGTAAAGGAAGCCGACGTGCAGATTTACGCCATCGGCATCTACGAATCCGCCGGGGCGCGCAACCGTACGCCGGAAGAGACTTCGGGACCCGCGCTGCTCACCGAAATCGCCGAGCAGACCGGGGGGCGGCAGTACCAGGTGGACAATTTGAATGAGTTGCCGGACGTGGCGGCAAAAATCGGCGTCGAACTGCGCAACCAGTACATACTGGGCTACTCCCCGAAGAACCTGAGCCGCGACGGCAAGTACCGCAAGGTCCAGGTCAAGCTGGTGCAACCGCACGGCATGCCGCTTTTGCGGCCATTTTGGAAACAAGGCTACTAT
This sequence comes from Candidatus Solibacter sp., assembly GCA_025361425.1. Classification (GTDB taxonomy): domain Bacteria; phylum Acidobacteriota; class Terriglobia; order Bryobacterales; family Bryobacteraceae; genus Solibacter. The sequence goes on from JANYAH010000048.1 coordinate 32,019, forward strand.
GCGCCGGCACAATAAGCAGGCGCTGCTCGCCGGCGCGGGGCTGCTGGCCGCTGCCGCAGGGGTACTGTGGGCGCAGCAACCGGTCTTCAGCGTCGATACGCGACTGGTGGTTTGCCACACCACGGTGGTGGACAAGAACGGCCACCTGGTCACCACTCTGCCGCAGGACGCCTTCACGGTTTATGAAAACGGCGTACAGCAGCCGATCAAGGTTTTTCGCCGCGAAGACGTTCCGGTTTCCATGGGACTCATCGTGGACAACAGCGGCAGCATGCGGGACAAGCGCGCGAAGGTGGAATCCGCGGCGCTGACACTGGTCAAGGATTCCAACCCCGAGGACGAGGTCTTCATCGTCAATTTCAACGACGAAGCCTTCCTGGACCTGCCTCATGGCAAGTTCTTCACCAGCGACATTAAGGAAATGGAAGAAGCGCTGACGCGCATCGATTCGCGCGGCGGCACGGCCATGCGCGACGCGATACGCATGTCCATCGACCATTTGAAGGAGAAGGCCCACAAGGACAAGAAGGTTCTGGTGGTGGTCACGGACGGCAACGACAATGCCAGCGTGGTCAGCCTGGAAAACCTGGTGAAGGCATCGCAACAGAGCGAAGTGTTGATCTATGGCGTCGGCTTGCTGGGAGAGGAAGAGCGCAGGGAAGCGCAACGCGCGCAACGCGCGCTCAAGGCGCTGGGGACGGCTACGGGGGGCGAGGTCTTCTTCCCCAAGGACGCCGGCGAAGTCGAAAAGATCGCCCACCAGGTGGCGCGCGACATCCGCAACCAGTACACCATTCAATACACGCCGACGAATACCGCGATGGACGGCACCTTCCGCCAGATTAAGATCACGGTCAAAGCTCCGGGCAACCCCACGGTTCGCACGCGCAGCGGGTATTACGCGACTCCCGACCAAGCCGGTGCGAGTGTTCCGGGAGGAAAAGGGCCTACTTCCAAATAATGCGTTTCTTCACACTCTGTCTTCTCATGGCGGCCGCGCCGATGGCTCAGCGGGCGCAGGAAACCGCCACGGTCTTCCGGGCCGACACGCGCATCGTAGTTTGCCACACTACGGTGATCGATAAGAACGGCCATCTGGTGACGACGCTTTCGCAATCCGCGTTCACAGTTTATGAGAACAAGATCAAGCAGGAGATCCGCAAGTTCAAGCGCGAAGACGTTCCGGTTTCGCTCGGCCTGGTGATCGACAACAGCGGCAGCATGCGCAATAAACTGGGCAAGGTCTCAGCCGCGGCTCTGGCGCTGGTGAAGGATTCAAACCGCGACGACGAGGTGTTCATCGTCAACTTCAACGACACCGCGTACCTGGACAACCCCAAGGACAAGGATTTCACCAACGACATCGGGGAACTCGAAACCGCGCTGGGCAAGATCGATGCCCGCGGCGGAACCGCCATGCGGGACGCCATCGAAATGTCGATCCAACACCTGAAGAAAGGGCACCGCGACAAAAAGGTATTGGTGGTGATCACGGACGGCAACGACAATTCGAGCCTCCTCACGCTGGAATGGATCATGAAGAGCGCGCACCAGAGCGACGTGTTAATTTACGGTGTCGGGCTGCTGAGCGAAGAAGAGCACCGCGAAGCCGGGCGCGCCAAACGCGCGCTCAACGACCTGGCGGAGGCCACCGGAGGAAGAACGTTCTTCCCCAAGGAAGTGGAGGAAGTGGATGCGATCGCGCATCAGGTGGCGAAGGATATCCGCAGCCAGTACATCATTGAATACTCGCCCTCGAAATCGGCGATGGACAACACGTTCCGGGCGATCCGGATCGCCGCCAGGGCTCCGGGCAACCCAACCGTGCGCACGCGCAGCGGCTACTACGCCACGCCGGACACTAAGACGACGGACAAGTAAATGATCCGCATCCTGTGGCGACTCTCGCGCGGCTACCGGCTGTGCCCGTGGCGCAGTCCGTATCTGCGATGGCGCATCGAGACCTACTGGGGACTGCACGCGGAAACGGTCACGTTCGCGCAGTTCTGGAGTTTCGCGTGGCGGCAGAGGCGCGAACTGCTGCGCTATATCCGCTGGGCGGAGCGCATGAGTTAGGGCCGATTCCGTCGCCTGCCCCACGCCGCTTGCTATTCTGCATTTGTGCTGCTGCTGTTGAAAATCTGGTGGCAACCCGCCGGCGCGATGAGCGCGATCCTGGATCGCGGTAGTCTCTTGTTCGCAAGTGCGGCGGTGCTGGCCGCGACTCTGCTGTTGAAGTTCACGGCCCCAGGGCTGCCCATCAGTTTCTTTACGCCCCTGCTGGTACTGGCGGTGGTCTATGTTCCGGGAACGCTGCTGCTGGCGACGCTGCTCGGCAGGCTGGGCGGAGTGGGCGTGGTCTTCCAACGCGACTATTCGCCGCTGTTGACGTGCGCCGCCATGGGGTTCGCGGCCGCCGAAATCCCTCTGGCGCTGGCGGCATGGTTGGTACCCGTGGGTTACCTGCTAATTGCCGCCGTGCTCTACTTCGCGCTGCTGATGTTCTTCGCGGTGCGCACGGTATTTGGGGTGGGAAGTGGAACGGCCGCCGGCGTGGTGGCGCTCTCTTGGATTCCGCTGGCCGCCGCCGCGTTCTTCTGGGGACCGCTGCGCTTCCTGCTGGGCATGCTGGCGTCGCCCTTCTTCCTGTTTTTCGCCTGGTATTACCTGGGGAGCGAACTTTCCGGCCTGGGCGCGGGATTGCGCAGCCGGCAGAGCTTCCGGCGCATGCTCGAGGCCGCCACCGTCAATGTTCACGACGGCGAGGCGCAGTACCAACTGGGCCTGATTCACCAGCAGCGCCACCAGTATACCGAGGCCGCCGCCCGTTTCGAGAAGGCGATCGCGATCGACCCCACGTTGACCGACGCCCACTTCCAACTGGGGCGCATGGCGCGCGAACAGGGACGCCTGCGCGATGCGCTCAGCCACTTCCAGACCGTGGTCAGCCAGGACGAGCGTCACAGTTTCAGCGAGGTGCTGCGCGAACTCGGCGGCATTTACGTGGCGGCGCGACAGTATGCCGATGCGAGGCACGAATTGGCGATTTACACCGAACGCCGCCCGTACGATCCGGAAGGGCTCTACTACTACGGGCAGTCGCTCGAAGGGCTCGGCGATACCGCCGCCGCGCGCGACGTCTTTGCCCGCGCCGTGGAGGCCGACCGCACCGCGCCGCGCTATCGCCGCCGGTATACGGCCCGCTGGAGCCGGCTGGCGCAGAAGCAACTCGGCAAGTTAGTGGGGGCATAAGATTAATGGGGCCAATGCCGCTCGTTTTTTGCGGTGCGGGCACCTGCAAAAATCGTGGGGCGGTCTTGCTGGACCCGGGGTCCTCCATGGGGACGACGCTTTCGTCGGCCTGGTCGCGCCTTGCAGAATGCGGGATCCCGTTGTTCCGGCTGCGGGACGGGGGCGTCCCGCGCGGACCAGGGGGTCCGCCCCACAATGCAAGAAAGCCCCGCGGGCGCGATTGACGCGCCGGCGGGGCTTTTTGAAGAGCACTAGAACTACTGCTTGACCGGGACCGGCACAGCGCTGGCGGCTGGCGTCTTCACGGTCTTCTTGGCCGCTCTCTTGTGGTGCTTCTTGGTCACCTTCGCGGTCACGGGCGGCTTGGTGTCGGGGGCGCCGGTGGCGGGTGTCTGGGTTTTGGCGAACGTCAGGGGCATGGTGGCGAGTGCCAGGGCAAAGGTCAGGATAGTCGTTTTCATTTTGTTTATTTTCCCTCGCGGGCCTTGTCGCCCGCTCACAATTCCATACTGCGCTTTGTTCAAGGGAAACTCGATAGCCTCCGTAGGCTACGCGAGCCAACGAAATCGGGCGTACCGGGGTTAATGTTCATTAGGATTGTTATTAGCCTGAGTTGGGGATGTGCCCAGAGCCGCCACCGCGCGATACTGATAACGCGATGCTACCTCGGCAGATCACCCACCAGAATATCTTCAGGGTCCTGATGGCCGGCTTCACGCTGGTGACTGTGCTGCTGGTGGGCGCGGCCATCGTCGGCATTCGTAATATTCAGTCGATTCAGGGAAATGCCAAGAACTTGGTGCGCGAGCAATCCCTCACCAACCGGCTGGTTGACGAGTTGCACAGCCAGCAGACCACGCTGAGCGAAGTCTTTTCCGTGCTGGCGCGCGATCCCGATTCGGTGGACTACTACAAGATCACGAGCCAGTTGGACGAAGCGGATCGCGATCTCGCACGGATCTCCGAGGAAGGTGCGCGCACCGCCGAGCACGGTCTCTGGCAGCGGCTCAACCGCTCGTCGCTGGATTTCTCGCGGGAGGCGCGGCGCCTGCTGTCCATCGAGGCGCCCGAGACTTTTTCCTCGATCGATCTCTTCCGCTTCCACGGGGCCTTTGCGAGCGTAGTTGCGCGCCTGTTGGAAGCCGAGTATCGCAAACTGAATGCCGCGCAGGCGCAGATTGAGCGCCGCACCTCGCGCCTGCGCGACATCTCCCTGCTGTTCGCGGCGGCCAGCGTCTTGCTGGCGCTGATCTTCGCCGTGGTCACGGTGCGCATGGTATCGCAGTTGATCCGCCGGCTGGAGTGGCAGACCGCGGAACTGGGCCGCGTGTCCTGGCACATGCTGGAAGACCAGGAGGCGACGGCCCGCCGATTCTCGCACGAATTGCACGACGAACTGGGGCAATCGCTGACGGCGGTGAAGACGAATCTCAGCGCGCTGGCCGCGGCCGGCGGCGGGGGCGCGGCGCAGACCGGCCCGCGACTGGCGGATTGCCTTCACCTGGTGGATGAAGCCATCGGCAACGTGCGCCAGATGTCGCAACTGCTGCGCCCCACCATCCTGGACGATTTCGGACTGGAGGCCGGATTGCGCTGGCTGGCGGAGGGCTTTGCCACGCGCACCGGAACGGAGGTAGCGGTGGACTCCAGTTACTCCGGCCGCCTGCCGGATGAAACCGAAACTCATCTTTTCCGCATCGCGCAAGAGGCGCTGACCAATATCGCGCGCCATGCCAAGGCGCGGCATGTGCAGATGAAACTCACCTCTAGCGGTGGGGAAATTTGCCTGTCGATGCAGGATGACGGCTGCGGGCTGAGCACGGCACCCGCGGCCGGACGCGGCCTCGGCATGATTGGGATGCGCGCCCGGGCGCGCAGCGCCGGCGGCGACGTCACGGTGCGGTCCCGGCCGGGCGAGGGTGTTCTAATTGAGGTTCGGGTACCGCTCCGCCATGAAACGCACTCGCATCCTGCTGGCTGACGACCATGCCGTAGTCCGGCAAGGGTTCAAGATGATCCTCAGCGCGCAGGCCGATATGGAGATTGTCGGCGAGGCTGCCAATGGACGCGAAGCCGTGGAACTCGCCGCGCAACTAAATCCCGATATCGTGGTGATGGACGTGGCGATGCCCGAGTTGAACGGCATCGAAGCCACGCGGCGGGTGTTCGCGGCCAATCCGCACATCCGCGTGATCGCGCTCAGTATGCACAAGGACTCGGTATATGTGCGCGAGATTCTGCGCGCCGGCGCGCGCGGCTATCTGCTGAAAGATTCCGGCGCGGACGATCTGGTGAAGGCGATCCGCGCAGTGGCGGGCGGTGAAAGCTATCTCAGCCCCGCGGTCTCTAATGCCGTGCTGGACGATTACCGCAAGCACGTCACCAACCCGATCGACCTGCTGACCAGCCGCGAAAGGGAAGTGCTGCAGATGCTGGCCGAGGGGAAGACCAACAAGGAAATCGCCGTGGTGTTGAATCTCAGCGTGTACACGGTGGACGCGCATCGCGGCCGCATCATGGAAAAGTTGAACCTGCACAGCATCAACGAGCTGGTCCGCTTCGCGCTGCGCAATGGGCTGATCGATTAGCCGGGAAACGCCTTTACCGCAGATGCACAGAGACCGCGGAGGAAGCAGCGTTGACGCGTGCCCGGCGTGGCGGAGCGCGGAGGAAGCGGTTGTGCCGGGAGTACTTCGCTCAATTCCCGGTTGCGGCGATGGCGCGCAGCAGCGCTCCCACTCTTTCCGGAGAGCCCGTGAACAGGCCTCGCGGCATCTGGCGGTACTTCAGGATCTGCCGGTACAGGGCGTCTTCCATGGTGGAATTGATGCCCCAGCCGCCCAGGTATTGCAGGCGGAGGTCGATATCGCGATTGATTTCGGCGCCGGCGCTCCAGGCGCTGAGGTCGGCATTCTGGCCGGCGTAATTGGAGAGCAGGTCGACAATCGAGGTGACGCCGATTTCGTACAGGGACTGCGCCACCGGCGCGTAATCGGGACGATTGAGCCGCTGCTGGATCTCGTCGAGGTTGATGGTGGGCGCTTCCAGGTGACCCATGAACACCATGTCGTAGCCCTGGCCGTTGACCGTGTTGGCCCAGATGGTGGAGTGCGGGAAGGCTGCGAAGAAAGTGGCCAGCTCGCTCTTCACGGTGCGCACATCGCTTTCGTACAACGGAACGTACAGCGTGAACAGGCCGCCCGGATTGAGGTGGCTCTTGACGGATTCGAAGTACTCCTTCGAGTAGATCGCGGCGGTGCCTTTGGCGAAGACATCCAGCGGATCGCTGGCGATGATGTCGAACTTATCGGTGGTGGTGAGCAGGTAGTGGCGCGCGTCGTCGAACACCACGCGGGTCTTGGGATTCTGGTAGACCTGGTAATTCTGCTTGCCGAAAAAACGCGTGGAGGTGGGTGGGATCACGGGCTCGATTTCGCAGATGGTGATGTGCTCGATCGCCGGATACCTGGTGAAGGCGCCGGCGCTGACTCCGGCGCCGAAGCCTATGCCAAGGACGGATTTCGCCGCCGGGTGCAGTATGCCGGGCAGGTGGCCCACCATGCGCTGCAGCTTCATGTCGTAGGGCTCGGTGGTGGCTTCCACGTGGCCGTTCACGTCAATCTCGATGGCGCCATCGTTCCAGCGCGTGATGGCCACCGACGAATTGCGGCCTTCGATGGTGTAAAGCACTTCGCTCTTGCCCGCGTTCAGCGCCATGCGGCGTCCGTAAGCGATGAGTTCGCCGGGAATAGGCGCGAGGTTGCTGGATAGCCAGGCGGCCAGCAACACGGCGGTGGCGAGTGCGGCGGACACCCCCAGTGAGCGCGTCGCGCGCACGAAGGGCACCAGGATCAGGACGCCGCTGGCGAGGGCGGCCCAGATGAGGACGCGCTGCGAGTTCTGCGTGCCGATCCATGGAATGAGGCCGAGAGAGACCGTCAGCGCGCCGAAAATCGCGCCCAGGGTATTGGCGGCATAGACCCTGCCCACGGTTTGTCCGGGGTCCTCGCCCGGGCGCGCGAGAGAAGCGACGGCCAGCGGAAAGCTCGCGCCCCATAGAATAGTGGGCGGCAGAATGGCCCACAGACAGCGGACCATGTCGAGTTGGAACGTATGCCAAGGGCTGATCGTGAGCAGCGGATTGATGGGCCAGTAGGGGAGCGACGTGGAGACGATCCACGCGGTCCACGCGATGCCTAGCGTGAGCAGCACTTGCGACCATGCCAGGGCCAGGCGCGGGCGCACGGAGCGCAGCAGCATGGCGCCCAGCCCGCTGCCCAGCGCGAGCCCGGTCAGGAAGACCGCCAGAATGATGGAGAAGATATAGACCGTCAGGCCCAGCAGCATGCCGAGAAGCCGGGTCCACACCACCTCGGCGCCGAGCGCGGTGGCGCCGGAGAGCCCGATGGCGGCATAGATGGTCCAGCGCGGAATGCCGTCGCCGGCATCGGGGGCGGCTGCGGCGGAGCGGAGCGCGGTTTCCGGGACGCTGGCCTCGGCAGGCGTGTGGGCAGCCAGGGCGAAACTGGCCAGCGCCACGGCGACGTTGATGGCGGCGGCTGCGTAGGTGGCGACGGACATGTTGTAGATGCGCAGCAGGTAGAATCCGGCAAGCAGGCATCCAAAGACGGCGCCCGCCGTGTTGCCGGCGTAGAGCAGGCCGTACCAGGAGACGCCGCTCGGCGTGGACTTTAGCCAGCGGACGATGGCGGGCAGCGACGCGCCCATCAAGATGGTGGGCGGCAACAGGCAGATGGCGGAAAGGAAACCGCGCAGCAGAAATCCCGGCATACCGTGCTCGGCGCCGGCGATGTAGGCGAGATTTACGAGGGGCAGCAGCAGGTGCACCAGCAGGGCGGAGGCGGCGATGCCGAGTTCCAGGTACCCATAAATGCGCAGCGGATGCTGCCCGGCCAGGCGCAGCCGGGGGAACCACACACTGCCGATGCACAGGCCGCCCATGAAGGTGGCCAGCAGGCAGCCGAGCGACACGGCGGTGGATCCGATGGCCAGTTGCAGCGACTGATACCAGACGGTTTCGTAAATCAGCGCGGAACATCCGCTGCCGGCGAACAGGACTAGCAGCAGAGGAAGATAGCGCGAGGCGTCGCCGGGCGCCGCTTGCGTGGGTTGGGACATATGGATGACGAATGCCTATCTTAGCGGGTTGGACGCGCTCATGAGTACATCGAGGCGGCGATTCGGTGGACAACGGCTTTAGGGCGGCGCCGCCCGGGGCGGAAGCGCCCGCGCCTCCTGTAGACACCCCCGATGCCGATGGCCGAGATGCCGCGCGCAGGAGTCGGCGCCCCAGCCGAGACAGGGCGGGAGCCGTGTGAGGCTTGAACTGCAGCCGGCCCATGCTGACATGCTTTTCACGTACTCTGAAAGCAGCAGGAATTGATGACCAGCGGACTGCCACCATCAGGAGATGTCGTGAGCCTCTACCGCCGCGCCTTTGCGGAGTACGGGTCTCGCGCGCTGTGGAACATGCGTCCCAGCGATGATCCTACCGCTGCGGACGCCTTGGCGATTACGAAGGCATTGAGAACCTATGGCGGCATGGAAGGCCGCCGGTTGGCGGAAAGCATCGAAAGGCTTTGCCGTGCCGCTCACTAAATTGCAGACCCACGCTTTGCGCGTACTTGCGGCGCAACGGAGCCCCGACAGCTATGTTGCGGGGGGGGTTGCGTTGAATCGCGCTGGTCCCCGTTTTTCCGCTGACATCGATATTTTTCAGGACTCGGAGGAACGCCTCGCCGGGGCTGCCGAAGCGGATGGCGCCGCCCTGGTCGAAGCGGGGCTCGCCTTGTCATGGGGAAAAGTCCAAACGGGCAAGCGTCAGGCGCAGATTGAGGGTCTGGGCGAGACGATGCAGCTCGAATGGGTTGCCGATAGTGACTTCCGTTTTTTTCCCGCCCAACAGGATGAACTATTCGGCTACGTGCTGCACCCGGTTGACCTTGCTACCAACAAAGCCTCGGCGGCGGCGGACCGGAGGGAGCCCCGCGACATCGTTGACCTGGTCACCATCCACCAGACCATTCTGCCGCTTGGCGCCGTAATCTGCGCGGCGGTTGGGCGCTTTCCTGGATTGTCGCCGGAAGAAATGCT
>JANYAH010000050.1 GCA_025361425.1 Candidatus Solibacter sp.
AAACCGACACTGATCCGATTCAACTCCGATGCGGGCCGTTTGTTTGCCGTCGAGATCAATGCCAGGCAGGTTCGCCTGGCGGCTGCCGACCTGGAGGGTAAGATCGTAGCGGATGCCTCGTTTCCGATCGGCAGCGATCACCGCGCGGAGAGCGTGCTCGCCCTGGCGCGGCACGGGCTGGAACACTTGATGGCCGGCCAGTCCGGCGCGACGGATCGAAGATTTATCAGCGTTGCCGCACCGGGCCGCGTCGATGTCGAGCGGGGCATCGTGCTGCAAGCTGGGAGCGTGTTCAACTGGCAGAACGTTCCGATCCGCCAAGAGTTTGAGCGGGATTTCCGCGCGCCCGTATTCGTGGATAACGACGTCAACATGGCCGCCATGGGCGAGCTTCAGTTCGGCGCCGCGCGCGGCGAGCGGGACGTGGTCCTGGTGAAATTGGGGATCGGCTTGGGGGCCGCCGTGGTAAGCCGCGGGCAATTGCTGCTGGGCAGCCACTGGGCGGCGGGCGAGATCGCCCACATGGTGCTCGATCTCGAAAACCCCGTTCAGGACGGGAATTCGCGCGGGTACCTTGAGTCTGTAGTTGGCTCGGACCGTATCCTGGCCGCGGCTCGGGCCGTGGGCAGTACCGCCCCGGTGGCACTGGATTTTCTCATCGCGGCACGCTCCAGCCGCGGTAAAGAGCGCGCGGTCTTTGACAAGGTGACGTTGCATGTCGGCATCGCCATTGCCAACCTGATTGTCGCTCATGATCCGGCGCTGGTGATGCTCCAGGGTGAACTGCTGGGGGCCTTGGAGGAGGAGGTGCGGGCAATCGTCAAACGAGTGGTTCCCTGGGAAACGCGCATCGAGATCTCCAAAATTGGCGATGAGGCTGTGCTGTTGGGCACCATCGTCGCCGCGCGCAAACTGGCCTATGAGCGCATCGCCCGCCTGTTCGACACGGGGACCTCCGGAGGCACCCAGCCGGACGCGCCCATGCTTACGGGCTCTTGAATCCCGATCATGGCCCGGCCGAGCCACATCACACTACCGCGCCAGGTTACGGCGACCATAGCCTTCCGACAGGGGTGCCGGCCTCCCGAGAGTGAGAGAACCCGCCAACATCGAGAACGTCATAACCGGGGACATCCGCCCGGCCGCAAGCGGTAATTCGGTAACTGTGCCCCCCAAAACGCAATTAGAAAACAAACGCAACTTATTTATGGTTGTTTTTTCTGCTATGATTTTGCTTTGAGACGCCCCGCGATGTGGAGTCGGGCGGATCGTAGAGAAGGAGCTGGCGTACCGATGAACGGAACATCTGGCACGGAGTCGGAGTCTGGCCTCGGCCCGCAGGTGCGGTGCTGGATGGAGGAATGGGCCGCCAAGGTCCCGGCCGTGGGCCTACTGCTGCTCCGCAGCCAGGCGGAGCAGGATGTGGCGGGTTATCGGCACACGCTGCCGGAGATCGGCCAGCAGCCAGTAACGTGGCCGGACACGGCGCAGCGGGCACTGGATATGGCGCCGGAGTGGCGCGCCCTGTGCGCCGGGGTTGAGGCGGTCGTGTTGACCGGCAGCGGCAGCTCGCAGTTCGCGGGCGATTGTCTGGCTCCGTTCCTGCAGCAGGCTTTACGCGTGCCGGTGCGCAGCTTGGGCACGGGGCAATTGCTTGTGGATCCGCGGGGCGTATTGCCGCAATCGGGGCGGTGCCTGGTGGTCTCGCTGGCGCGCTCCGGCGACAGCCCGGAAAGTTGCGCCGCGGTGGATGCCCTGCTCGAACACCAGCCGCACTGCGAGCACCTGGCGATCACCTGCAACAGCCAGGGGCGGCTGGCGATGAACTATCGGGGGCAGGCGAAGTTCCATCTGCTGGTGCTCGATGAGCGGACCGCCGACCGCAGCCTGATGATGACGAGCAGCTTCACGAATATGGTTTTGGCGGGTAAGTTCCTCGGCCAGGTTGCCGACGGCGCGAGTTACCGCGCATCCGTGGAGGCGCTTGCGGGAATGGGAAAGAGCCTTCTGCTTGAACATACCGGGACGTTGGCGCAGGCGGCGAAGCTGCCGTTTCGTTCGGCGGTGTTTCTTGGCGATGGGTGCCGCCATGGCGCGGCGCGGGAGAGCGCGCTGAAGATGCTGGAGAGCACGGCGGGGCGAATCCCTGCCTTTGCCGAGACCTTCCTCGGCCTGCGGCATGGCCCCATGTGCGCGCTGCATGCGGACACGCTGGTGGTCGCCTATCTTTCCTCCGCGCCGGTGGCGCGTGCCTACCAACTGGACCTGATCGAGGAACTGCGCCAGAAGGGGCTCGGCCTGGTGCGTCTGATCGCGGGCGAGAACCTCGAACTGGCGCCACATGCGGACGAGATCCATCTGAACCGCCGGGGAACCGCCGAGGTGGACGATTCGAGCGCCGTGGTACTCGACGCGATGACGGGCCAGTTGCTGGCCCTCTTTCGTTCGCTGCACGAGGGCCTGAAGCCGGATTGGCCCTCCGAGGACGGGCGGATCAGCCGGGTAGTGGGTGGATTCCGTATCCATAGCCTGCTGGGGGTGACGGCATGAAAGTGCTGGCGATCGGCGAACTGAATGTCGACCTGATTTTGCAGGGCTATGAGCGTTTCCCGGAGTTGGGCAAAGAGGTGCTGGTGCGCGACAGCATCCTGACGCTGGGAAGTTCGTCTGCGATCTGCGCGGTGGGCTTGGCGCGGCTCGGCGATGCGGTTTCGTTTCTGGGCAAGGTGGGCCATGACACGTGGGGCGATTTCTGCCGCGCGCGACTGGCCGAGGAAGGGATCGACACTAGCCGCGTGATCGTGGATGAGCGGCTGAAAACGGGCATCACCACGTCCATCACCGGCGAGCGCGACCGGGCGCTGGTGACTTATCTGGGCGCCATCCGCGAACTGCGAGCCAGCGACATCGCGCCGGCGGTGTTCGAGGGCTTTGACCATCTGCACACGGCCGCCTACTTCATGCAGGCTGGGCTTCGGCCGGGCTGCGCGAGGCTGATGGAAGAGGCGCACGCACGCGGATTGACGACCTCACTGGACCCGGGCTTCGATCCGGAAGGACGATGGGAGCGAGACCTGGTGGACACGCTGCGCTTCGTGGACGTCTTCTTCCCCAACGAGACGGAACTGAGCGGCATCACCGGCGAAACCGATCCCGAGCGGGGACTCCGACGGCTGGCCAACGGGCGGACCCTGGTGGTGGCGAAACTGGGCGCCGCGGGCGCGATGGCCCTCGATGGCGAAAATCTGGTCTGCGTGCCCTCCTTGCCCTTGCGTCCAGTGGATACGACCGGCGCCGGAGACAGCTTCGATGCCGGTTTCCTGCACCGCTGGCTGGCAGGCAGCGGGATCGAGGAGGCTTTGCGCTACGGCACTGCGTGCGGCGCGCTTTCTACGCGAGCGCTGGGTGGCACCAGCTCGCAGCCGCGCGAGCCAGAGGTGGAGGAGTTCCTCCGCCAACTATCACCGGAGGCACACTGTTCATGAGAGGCTACGATTTCCACACTCACCCGGTTCTGGTGCGCGAAATGGTCGCGCGCCATCCCGAGTTGCAGGCCGCGGCTCGCGAGACCTTCTATATCGGTAACACCTTCCAGCCGCTGGAGACGTTTCTGCTGGAGTTGGACGCGGCTGAGCTCGACAAGGCGGTGTTGCTGCCGATCGACGCGACCACCAGCCGCGGCAAGAAGGTTTACAGCAACGAGCAGGTGGCGGAGCTATGCGGCATGTCGACGCGTTTCGTTGGCTTTGCGAGCGTGGATCCGCACGACCCACAGGCCCCGCAAAATCTCGAATACGCCATCCGCGAGCTGGGGCTTCGCGGGCTGAAACTGGCGCCGCCCATGCAGGAGTTCTTTCCCGACGAATCGCGGCTATTTCCGCTCTACCGCAAAGCTACGGAACTGGGCATTCCCATCCTCTTCCACGCGGGCATGAGCTGGGAGCCCGGCAGCCGCCTGAAGTATGGCCACCCGCTGCGCTTCGAAGACGTGGCGGCGGAGTTTCCCACGCTGCGGATCGTCCTGGCGCACCTTGCCTGGCCGTGGGTGGTGGAGGCGGTGGCGCTGGCGCTGAAGTACCCCAATGTGTACCTGGACACCTCGGCGCTGTACTTCGACAATCCGCGCGATTTCCTGCGCTTCGCCATGACCCACCAAGTGCCGCTGACGGTGTTCGAGCGCAGCCTGCGGCACCAACTCGTGTTTGGTTCGAACTACCCGCGGGTGGAGATCAAGAATATGGCGCGATGCGTGCGAGCGCTGGGCTTCTCGGACGAATGCCTGCGGCTCATCTTTGAAACCAACGCCGAGACGCTGTTAGGAGGCGCGCGATGATCATCAAACTGCAACGGATCGAAGTGCAATCCCGCAAGGACCTGGAGATGATCGACATCACGGACCGCGTGGAAAAGGTCGTGGCAGAGAGCGGGGCGACGGACGGCATGGCGCTGGTGATGACCACCCACACCTCGTCGGGGCTGCTGGTCACCGAGGGCATCGAATGCCTGGAACGGGACGTGTTGGCGCATCTGGAGCGGCTCGCCCCGAAGGACCCGCCGCCCGGCGCGAGCGGCTACTGGCACAACCGGCCGCTCGATTTTGACGGGCGGCTGGGCTTTAACGCCGGCGACCATTTGAAGAGCATCCTGGGCGGCATTCACTGTTACTTCCCGATTGAGAATGGACGGCTGGTGCGCGGCGGGCGCCAGAAGTTATATTTCGTGGAGTACGATGGGCCACTGGCGCGGACGGTGGTGATTCAGGTGATCGGTGAGCGAAACCAGAGCCCGGCCGCGGAGTGATTCGCGGTTGGGGCCCCGGGGCTATACCGCGAGGACTTCGACGCCGCAGGAGCGCAGCCAGCCCACCATGCCCTCATCGGCATTGCGGTCCGTGATCAGGCGGTGGATGGAAGTGGCCTTGCCGATCACCGAGAGGCTGCGTTTGCCGAGTTTGCTCGCGTCGGCGACTGCTGTGACCTGGCGCGCCACCTGGATCATGAGCGCGTTGAGCTGCGCCTCGAGGATGTCGGGCGTGGTGATGCCGATCTCGCGGTCCATGCCGTCGACGCCCAGGAACAGGTGATCCGCGCTGAGACTGCGCAACGTCTGTTCCGCCTGCGGGCCGACCAGCGAGTACGACATGGGGCGCACGATGCCGCCCAACATCACCAGCGAGATGTCGCTCGTGTTGGTCAGTTCCATGGCGATGTTCAGCGCGTTGGTGATGACCGTGACCGGCCGGACCTTTGAATTCTTCAGGCAGCGGGCGATTTCCGCGGTAGTCGTGCCAGAGTCCAGAATGACGATCTGGTGGGGCTGGATGAGCCGGGCCGCGGCTTCGCCGATGCGGGCCTTTTCGGCCTGGTGGACGGTCTGCTTGAACTCCAGGGGGTAGTCGAGCCGGGGATCGTTGCGCTTGATGGCGCCGCCGTGAGAGCGTACCAGTGCCCCCATGCCGGCGAGGGCGTCCAGATCGCCCCGCACCGTGACCGTGGATACGCTGTAGCGCGTCGCAAGGTCCTCGACGGTCACCCGTTCTGTGGCTTCGAGGATGTCCCGGATGTCCCGCCTGCGCTCTTCCACGAGAAGGCGGTTTCGATTCGGCATCGTCATCTTGTTTTATCTTATCCTTCTCGAGACAAGATAACCCAAGAAAAGTACCGGTCCGGCCGCAACCGCCGTCCGCGGTGCCTTGGTCCGCTACGCTTCGAGCTTCCAGGGCGCCCGGTACTCGCGGTACAGATAGGGCCGGGCGCTTTCCTGAACCACATTCCCTCGGGCATTGTCCCAGTCCAGACGCAGCCTGCTCCGGTACGCCGCGTTGCCCAGCAGGCAAGCCGTGGAGGATCGGACGCAGGTTTCGATGTCGCTGTTGGGCCGGCGACGCGTGCGCACGCAGTCCAGGAAGTTTGCCCAGTGCAATGGATGCGGGTCTCTCTCGCGCTTCATCTCCAACGGCTGGATGCCGGAATGCTCTTCGGGCGTGACGCGGAAAAGCGCCCGGTCGACATATAGCGTTCCGAGCGTCCCATGAAACGTCAGGCCCATTAGCCGGGATTTATTCGCTTCCGTGTTGTTGCAGCGGTGCTCCCAGGAGCCCAGACACCCTTCATATTCCAGACTGACCTGCAGCGTGTCCGGAACCTCGGTATCGTCCTTGAACCAGAACTTGCCACCCATTGCCGTTACAGCCCGCGGCATGGGGTCGCCCAGCGCCATCTGTAGAATATCGATCATGTGGACGCCCGAGTCGGTCAGGTAGCCCCCCGCGTAATCCCAGAAGAAGCGGAAATAGGAGTACGCATCCGGGTAGACGCCGAAACGGTTTGGGTTGAACCGCCGGGCTGGGGCCGGCCCCAGCCAGAGGTCCCAGTCCAGCCCGGGCGGGGGCGCCGCATCCGGCGGGTTGCCGATTCCTTCCTGGGACATGTTGGCGTAGATCCAACTCCGGCAAAAGGTTACCTTGCCGATGCCGCCCGAACGCACGATTTCGCAGGCCCGCTGGAAGTGCGCCCCGGAGCGCTGCCAGGTTCCGGCCTGCACCACGCGGCGATATTTTCGCGCGGCCTCGATCAGGATGCTGCCCTCGTTGACCGCCAGGCATACCGGTTTCTCGACGTACACGTCCTTGCCGGCCTTGCAGGCCTCTACGGCCATGTATGTGTGCCAGTGGTCCGGCGTGGAAATGCAGACGGCATCCACGGAGCGATCCGCCAGAATCTCGCGGAAGTCACGGACCGTCTTTGGCGCCTGGCCGGCCTTCCGGGCGAGTGCGGCTGCTCGTTCCAGATTCGGTTGAAATACATCGCAGACGTAAGATGCCTGCGCGCCTTGCGCCATGGCGGCCTTCAGGTTTTCGCTGCCCATCACGCCGGTCCCGATGAAGGCTACCGACAGGCGATCGTTGGCCGCCCGAAGCAGGGGAGCTAGCGCAGCGGAGGCGGCAGCGCCGCCCACGGCTTTCAACAACTCCCTGCGGCCATGATTCCGACCCAGTTCCAGACTCATATTTGTTCTCCTTTTTAGCGATAAATCATCGTGCCGACTGGCATCGCACACGGCTGGCCTGGGCTTCAGCCGGCCGTCAGCGGCAAACTGATCGGCGCTCTCCCTTTTTGGCCTGCCGATTCGCAATGCCAGCTAATGCCGCTTCTCCGACTTCCCTCCGAGGTAACCAAGACTGCGCAGGCGCTGAAGTGTTCCCTTGTCTAGCGGCTTCACCCCGCTTTGCCCAATCCGCGCCTTTACCGCGTTCTCCTGTTCGATCCACTTCAAAATCTCGAGCTTCATGCGGTTCGTCACATCGGGGTGCTGGGTTGCGACGTCGCTGCGGTCCGTGCGATCCGACCGGCGATCGTAAAGTTCCACCTGGTTCAGACGGGCGCGCTCAGATTGCGGGCGGTATATGAGCTTCCATTCCGGTTCGACGCGGGCGAAGGTATCGGTCAGGTTCTCCGGCACCGCGCCTCCGGGTTTCGCCTCCGGCAAGGCAAATTTGGTGGACATGGCCGGAACGGGCAGGGCAAGATGAGCACCAGCCAACAGCGGAGCAAGACTTCGCCCTTCCAACCCGTCGGCCGGTTTCAGGCCGAGTAGATCGAGGACGGTCGGCATGATGTCGATCAATTGAACCGTGTCGGTTACGCGCCGGCCATGTGGAATCAGTTTCGGATTCCACATCATGAGGGCGACGTGAATCAATTCGTTGTAAAGCGAATGGCCGTGCGCGCCCAAGCCGTGCTCCCAGAACTCCTCGCCGTGGTCGGAGGCGACAATTACCAGCGTGTTGTCGAGCAAGCCCAGCTCCTTCAGCTTGCCCGTGAGCGCTTGGATACTGCGATCGTTGTTCGCGATCTCCCCGTCGTACCGGTCCACCGCGCGTCTCAGAAACGCATCGGAATCGATGCCCTTCGAGCGAATCTCGGCCCGATTGACCGTGGCGCCGCCACCGTAAGCGCGAATGTCGCGGAGTTTGGCATAGTCCCGGTTGAACTGCTCCGTCTCCTTTGGATCGGCGAACGTCTTCTCAAACTCCGCCGGAGGCCGGTAGGGCGCGTGCGGATCGGTCGACATGACGAACAGGAACAGAGGTTCATCGCGATGCCGGTCCAGCCAAGGAAAAATCGCACGATTGATGGCAGCCGAATCGGTCCCGCGATCGACCGCGTCGGTACGCTGGCGCTGGACGACCGGGTATTCCATGACATAATCGAAGCCCCGCTCCAGACCGCTGGCACGGCCGGCGAAGGGATTGGCCACGATGCTTGCGGTGACATAACCCGCTGCCCGCAATTGTGCGGCCATGGTGACCGCGCCACGCGGGATCGTGTCGGACTCGTTTACGAGGCCGTGCGCGTAAGCTTGGAGCGAGGTCAGGATGGACGGGACCGATGCCTTCGTCCAGGAAGCCTGCGCCACCGCGTCATCGAAGACGACCGACGAAGCGCCGAGTTGCTTCAGATACGGTGTCGTCTCGCGAGCATAGCCGTACAGGTTGGTGTGATCCGGACGGAGCGTGCAAACGACGTACAGTAGCACATTGGGCCGGCGCGGAAGCTTCCGGCTGGTCACCAGCGGATTCGCCCAGAACCCGACCGCGGCAGGGTGGCTGGAAACGCTCTCCAGTACGATGTGCGTGGTGGTTCCTGCATACGCCGACAGATCGACCTCTGCGTCTTCCCATCGATCCGGGTCGCTCACCCGACTCGAGAACAATTCAGTTTGGGACGGGCCGGCCAGGACTCGGAAAGTGACCGGAGCTTTCACGGCAACGCCCAGGCCGAAATGCAGCACGGGCCCGCCGGCAGGTATGGGGATGTCGAAGGCAATGGAGGCGGGAGCGCGTGCAAACAAGGTGGAGCGATATTCGTCGAGTTTCCCGATTGTCGTCAATCCGGCTGGCGCGCCCAGGGTTACCTTGCGCGGTACAAGTTCGATAAAGTCGAAGGCCACGGCGGCGAACAAGTCGTCCGTGGGCATGATCGCCAAGGGGCGGACGAAACCGGACGGTACAGTGGGTATCTCGAACTCGTAGACCTTCCACTCCAT
>JANYAH010000055.1 GCA_025361425.1 Candidatus Solibacter sp.
GGCCGCAAACGGGAACGAACTTCCGCCGGGATCACCGCCAGCACTTCGGCGGGCCCGGTCTTGGATTCGTCGCAGTAGACCATCGCTACCGCGCAATCCTCCAAATGGTGGATGACTGCGAAGAAGCGGGCCGCCGGTTCACCGGGCGACGAACACTTCAACCTTCCAAACCAGGAATTGCCCGGCATCGCGCGGAGGGTCTCCAGCAGGCGTCTGGAAGCGCGCCCCGCCGGGCCCAATCCGGTGGGACCACTCCAGGTTCCAGTGCGCGAATCCCAGCCATATAACTGAACGCTGCGTTGGGCGCGTGTGTTGGTGTGGATGAGAGCACCCATGGCAAGCTTCCTTTCGTATGGAATAGACAATATCATAGTTTAAGGTCTTTTACTCGATTAACGCCACGGCCGCATTCGCGGTTCAGGCCCCGTAGTAGCCCTCGCGGGTCTGCACGATGAGGCCCTTCTCTTTGGCGGTCAACCGAATCCTGTGGTAGCCGCCGCCGGCCTCCGTGCGATCCGGCGAGTATCCCAAACTGTATTCGTGGCGCAGGTCCTCATCGATCTCGCCGTACACCTTGGCCAGGGGATGTTTCTTGGCAGCAGGCCCAGCGTGAGCGGCAAATCGCTTTCCTGCGAGAAATAACGGATGATCTGCGCCCGACCGTCCTCATCCAGCGAAAAATCGTCCTCGGTGAGGTCCTTGACCATCGCGCCCGCCTTGTTGCGTACGTTGGCAAACAGGTTGACATCTTGCACCCCGGCCGATCTATTCTTCCCGGCGGTTGCTGCCGGCCGCTTCGCGAGTGATATCTTCCACCACTTCCGGGGAGCGGGGGGACTCCAGATCCGCGGCCATGCGCCGCAGAGCGACTCCCAGAATATCGCGGTGATGCAGTTTCGATCCCGGACCGCGGGCGCTCAGTTCCAGCCACAGGCGGTGTACCAGGTCGATGTCTTCGGGCCAAAGGCGCGGAGGATGGGGGCCCAGGTTCAAGAACACCACGTCTTTCTGATTTTCCAGCACGAGTTCAAGCGACAGTGAGGGACGCGGCTCGGGCAGCTTCTCCCAATACTCGCCAACCTGCGCGCCCTGTTCGGATGGCGTCAGCTTGGGCGAGAGGCCCATGACGATTCGCGAGGATTGCAGGCGGGCGGCGGTCTGCACAATGGCGTCATAGGGATCTGTGCCGAGCACCACCATCAGTTCGACATGTTTGCCTGCCTTTTCCGCCAGGTTCACAACTTTAGAGAAGACCTGCGTCTCGGCATCGGAGAACATCTGGTCCGGCTCCAGAACATACTCGCCCGAACCGGCCTTCAGCGTGCGCACGGAGAGCACAACGATGTCCATTTTGCGGGTGTCGGTCTTGCGCAAGATGCGCTCCAGGTGCTGCAGGCGGTTGGGGTTGCGCACCGCAACCAGCACATTCCCGGGACGCACGTGGACCGCCTCTTTCGTCACTTCCGAGTGCGTGTCTAGCCGGAATTTCTCCGTCTCCGGCCCGTGGGCGGCCTTGCGTTTCCGGTTGTAGAGGTCGCTCGCCTCGAAGATGATGAAGAAAATGATGGTGAAGGTTACGCCAGAGATGGTGGCCGTCTTCTTAGTGAGCACATTGATCACGGCGAGGGCGAACAGCGTGACGGTGATCATCATCAGGCCAAGCGGAATTTCCGTCTTGCCAATGTGGAAATTGAGCGGCACTTTCCAATCGCGCGGTCCGGGCTGCTTAAAGCGCAGCATGAGCACGCTGAGCGCCTTCATCGCGAAACTCCACACCACCCCGAATGCGTAGGCCTCGCCGAGCATCACCACGTCGCCCCGGCTGATCACAATGGTGAGCAGTTGCAGCGCGACGATGGTATTGATCAGCCGCGAGGTGGTGCCGAACGTTTTGTGCGGGTGCCGGAACCACTCGGGCAGCACGCCATCCTCGGCCACCCGGTTGAGCACGCCATTAGAGCCGATGATCGCCGTGTTGACCGCGCCGGAGAGAATCAGCGTGCCCACCAAAACAACGAATCCGTGGAATAGCAGGCGCAGCGGCAGCGGGCCAACCAGGTACATCGAAAGGCCGCCGATCAGGTTGTCCAGGTATTGCGGCCGCGCGGAATCCGGTATCAGCATCACGGCGAAGAACGAAACCAGCGACGTGAAGACCATGCTGTAGATGAAGATCACAAAACCCGCGCGCTCCAGGTTCTTCAGCTTGGGGTGCGCAATTTCGCGGTTAACCTGCGCCAGGCTCTCCTCCCCGCTCATAGCGAGAAGCGAGTGGCCCAAGCCGATCATGATGGCGATGACGGTGATCGAAGGCCCCACCGTGCCTTTCAGCCAGCCCACGGACTCGTCGGTGAACCGAATGTTCTGCAAGGTGGGAAATGGTACCGGCTGATAGCCCATCTTGAGAACCGTGACAATGCACCAGATGATCAGGATCACCACCATCACGGTGGTGATCTGCATGATGCGCAGCGCCTTCTCGCTGGATTCGTGCATGCCAATGATGTTCTTGCGCCAGAAGTAAATGGTAACGATCGCGGCAAACGTTGCCGCGAAATAAGGGGGGTAGACCTTCAGCGACACGATGTGCTCGTATTCGCCGATCTCATTGATCAGGCCGCCGAGGTACAGGCCCGCGCTCACCGCGCTGATGGGACCGGTGAGCACGTAGTCGAACATCAGTGCGGAAACGGAGAACTTGGCAAGCGTCGCGCCCAGCGCCTCGTGGACCACCTTGTAGACGCCGCCGCGCACGAACATGGAGCAGCTTTCGATGTAGATGGCCCGCACCGCGTACGAGAACAGCATGATGGCGAGGATGAACCACGGGGCGGATTTGCCGACGGCCCCTTCCGCTATGCCCCCCACGTAGTAAGCGCTGGAGGCAAGATCGCTCAGCACGATGGCGGCGGCCCGCCAGAAGGAAATAAAGGACAGCATGACAGTGGTCGCGACGACGACCTTGACTGTCGCAGCCCGTGGCTCGGATTGCACCGGAAGTTTCTCCTCGATCGCCCATACAGCGGCGACTCTCAAATTCGCCTACGAGGTTAGCTGACGGGCTAGAGCTTGAAAGTACTCCGTCCTTGCGGACTGCGCCCCGTGATCATGGATCCCCCGTCCCCAAGTGGAGTTCGGCGACTTCATATTAGCATAGGAAGGTGGACTCGGAAACGCTGGCACGCCAGGTAATCGCCAAACTGCGCACGATGGGACACCAGGCCTTCCTGGTGGGCGGCTGTGTTCGCGACCTGCTGCTGGGCGTCAAACCCAAGGATTTCGACATCGCGACGGACGCGCGGCCGGACCGCATCATGGATCTGTTCCCGCGCTCGGGTCGGGTGGGGGCGCAGTTCGGAGTGGTGCTGGTTCGCGATGTGTTCGACCAGGTGGAGGTGGCCACCTTCCGCAGCGATCACGATTACCTGGACGGCCGCCATCCCGAGCAGGTCCGTTTTGAGAACGATCCGCGCGAAGACGTGCTGCGGCGCGATTTCACCATCAACGGCCTGATGATGGACCCCGACACGGGGAACGTGTTGGATTTCGTGGATGGACGCGGCGATCTGTCTCGCGGCGTGGTCCGCGCAATCGGCGACCCAAACGCGCGATTCCGCGAGGATCATCTGCGCCTGCTGCGCGGCGTGCGGTTTGCGGCCCGCCTGGGGTTTGAAATCGAGCCGGCGACGTTCGATGCCATGCGGCGCGATCACGCCTTGATCCTCAAGGTGGCCATGGAGCGCGTGCGCCAAGAGTTGGTGCGGATTCTGACCGAGGGCGGCGCTCGGCGCGGCTTCGAGTTGCTGGACGCGAGCGGCATGCTGGCGGACTTGCTGCCGGAGGTGGCGGCGATGAAGGGGGTGGCGCAGCCGCCCGAGTACCATCCCGAGGGTGACGTCTGGCGGCACACGCTCCTTCTGCTGGAGCAGTTGCGGCAGCCCACGCCGACCCTGGCGCTGGCGGCCCTGCTGCATGATGTGGGCAAGCCGCCCACCTTCCGCGTTGCGGACCGGATCCGCTTCGACGGCCACGTCGAAGTAGGCGTCCGCCTGGCGCATGTCATCCTGACGCGTTTACGGTGCTCGCGCGAGGAGATCGAACAGGTCGAAGCGCTGATCGACAATCACATGAGGTTTAAAGATGTAAGCCGCATGAAGGAAAGCACATTGAAGCGCTTTTTACGCCTTCCGGAATTCCATGAGCACCTCGAGCTGCACCGCCTGGACACCATGAGCGGCAACCAGCGACTCGACAACTACCTCCTGGCCAAGGGGAAGCTCCAAGAATTCAGCGCCGAGCACTTGCAGCCCAAACCGCTGGTGACCGGAGCGAATCTCATTGGCATGGGATACCAGCCCGGTCCGCAATTCTCGCAGATTCTGGCGATGCTCGAAGACGCGCAACTGGAAGGCCGCATCCGGACCCAGGACGAAGCGATGGATCTGGTGCGGGAAATGTTTCCCCTGGAGAGCTGAGCGGCGGACCCCGTCCCGCGCGCCCCCGGGGGCCGCCTCACGGAACGGCGGCTTGCCAAGCGCGGCGGAAGACGTCGGTCAGCATCTTTTCAGTCAGCTTGCCGGTAGAAGTATTTTGCTGGCTGGGGTGGTAAGAGCTGATCAGGACCGGTTGATCGGGGGCGGGACGGTACTCGCGGTCATGGCCGAAGACGAATGCCGCGCGGCTGGTGATGACGCCGCGGGATTTCAAAATGTCCAGGTAGACGTCGAAGGCGATTTTACCGAGGGCGACCACCACCTTCAGGTTGGGCAGCAGTTCCATCTCACGCTCGAAGTAGGGGCGGCAGTTGCGCAGTTCCTCGGGGGTGGGTTTGTTGCCGGGCGGGGCGCAATGGGCGGCGGCGGTGATGTAGAGGTCGTGCAGGGTCAACCCGTCCTGCCGCGACACACTGGCGGGGTGCGAGGCGAAACCGGTCTGGTACAGGACCTTATAGAGGATGTCGCCCGAACGGTCGCCAGTGAACATACGGCCGGTCCGGTTGGAACCGTGAGCGCCCGGGGCGAGTCCCAATATCAGGACGCGGGCTGCCGGATCGCCGAACGAGGGCACCGGAAGTCCCCAATAGGTCTGGTCCCGGTAAGCGCGGCGCTTCTGTTGCGCGACTTCTGCCGAATGCTGGCGCAGGCGGGGGCAGCGTCCGCAGGATATGATCTCTTTGTTGAGTATTTCGAGCAAGATGGCCTAAATGGTAAAATTAGAGAGATTTCGCTTGACGGACTCAGGTTCCAGTGTACAAAATTAAAGTATTCGGCTGCTCCTGTCGAATGTTACTGTACTTGCTCTGGCCAACGCTCCTCCCCACTTTCGCCGATAAGGTGAATGGTAGCATCCTATGATCTCCTCATCTCTAGCCACAGCATCTCGAATTATCACTTTCAGTTTGGCTCTCCATCTCTTTGCTGCAACTGGCTTTACCGGCACGGTTCCGGCCAGGCACAGGAATCGGCGGGTCAGCGTCGCACACAAAATAACGGCGAAACGGCTGGCAAAGACGCCCGTCAAGCGGGTGGTCGCGGTGGCATCGCGGGCTCCCGCGCGTGTCGCCACGGTCCGCCCGCGGAAGGTGTTGATGGCGGGACCGCGGCCGGTGG
This sequence comes from Candidatus Solibacter sp., assembly GCA_025361425.1. Lineage (GTDB taxonomy): Bacteria > Acidobacteriota > Terriglobia > Bryobacterales > Bryobacteraceae > Solibacter. Next base: position 5,610 of record JANYAH010000055.1, read on the forward strand.
CGCCGATGCCTCCAATCATCGCCGGCGGACCCTGGACCAGCCCGACGTTTGCCGATTCGACGTACGGTGACAACATCGACGGCGAAGACCTGGAGATCCGGCGCGCGGCGGTGGAATCGCTCGGACAATACAACGGATCGGTCGTGGTGGTAGATCCCGGCAATGGGCGCGTGCTCACCATGGTGAACCAGAAGGTGGCGCTGAGTTCGGGCTTCCAGCCGTGCTCCACGGTGAAAGTTTCCGTGGCCCTGGCGGGGCTCAGCGAAAAGGTGATTCAGCCGGCCACCAAGTACCGGCTGGGCGGGCTCAAGATGGACCTAACTTACGCGCTGGCGCACTCCAACAACTACTACTTCGCGACGTTGGGCCAGAAGTTGGGGTTTGAGCGGGTGAGCTACTATGCGCGGCTCTTTGGGTATGGCGAGAAGGCCGGGCTGAACATCGCGGGCGAGCAACCGGGAAGCTATCCGGCGGCGGCCCCGAAGAACGGCGGCGTGGGGATGCTCACCAGCTTCGGCGAGGAAATCCAGCAGACACCGCTCCAACTGGCGGCGCTGATGAGTGCCATTGCCAATGGCGGCACACTCAACTACCTGCAATATCCGCGCAGCCAGGCGGAAGTGCAGAGCTTCGTGCCGCGCGTCAAGCGCCGGTTGGATATCGCCAGTGTCATCCCGATGGTCAAGCCCGGGATGCGTGGCGCGGTGGAGTTCGGCACGGCGCATCGCGCCCGAGAAGATGGAGCCATCGCGGGCAAGACGGGAACGTGCAGCGAAAATCACACGCACCTGGGATGGTTCGGGTCATTCAACGACGTGGGCAACCGTAAGCTGGTGGTGGTGGTGCTGCTGACCGGCGGACGTCCCGCTATCGGCCCGCTGGCGGCGGGCATCGCGGGTGATGTCTATCGGCGGCTGGGCGAGAAAAACTACTTCCGCACCGCGCAGGCGATGACCCCCGCAAGCTTGGTATCCAGCCAAATCTGCTGCACCCAGTAGGGGCGCGGCCACCGTTAGAAATACCGCTCGTAGGCGCGTTCCCACTCCGGGCTCGGGTGCGGATTCACAGTGGTCAACTCGAACGAGTTACGCACTACGGCACGCGCCTCTTCGAGATTCGCCAACTCGCCCGCACCCATGGCCTGCACCAGGATGTTGCCGATCGCGGTCGCTTCGCTCGGGCCCGCCACCACGCGGCGCCCGGTGCAATCGGCCACAAACTGATTCAGCAGCGCGTTGCGCGAGCCACCGCCCACAATGTGAATCACGTCGATCTTGCGCCCGGCCAGCGTTTCCAGGTTCTCCACCACGTTGCGGTAGCGCAGCGCCAGGCTTTCCAGGATGGCGCGCGCGAATTCCCCATCGGTGGCCGGCGGCGTCTTCCCGGTACGGCGGCAGTAAGCGGCAATCTGCGCCGGCATGTCGCCCGGCGCCAGGAATGCGTCGGGGTCGATGGCGGCGGCGAACGGGCGCGCCTCCGACGCCAGCCGGGTGAGATGCTCGTAGGTGTATTCCCTACCCTCCAGCATCCAGGCTTTGCGGCATTCCTGAAGCAGCCACAGGCCGGCAATGTTTTTCAGGAAGCGGATCTTGCCGGAGACGCCGACCTCGTTGGTATAGTTGGCGGCGAGCGATTCTGCCGTGATCACCGGCCGGTCGAGTTCCAGGCCCATCAGGGACCAGGTGCCCGAGCTGATGTAGCACCAGTTGTCGCCGCTCTCGGCGGGCACGGCCACTACGGCGGCGGCGGTATCGTGACCCGCGGTGGCGTAAACCGGCGCATGCGGCGGCTCGATCGTCGTGCCGAGCAGCGTGCCCGGCACAATGATTGGGCACAGCATTTCGGTCGGGATCTTCAGCCGCTGGAGCAGTTCCGTGGCCCACGTCATGGATTCGGGATTGAAGAACTGCGTGGTGCTGGCAATGGTGGTTTCGGAGCGGGCCACGCCCGTGAGCCAGTAGTTGAAGAGATCCGGAATGTTCAGCATCCGCGCCGCCACGCCCAGCGCAGGGGCTCCCGAGAGCCGCATGGCATATAACTGATACAGCGTGTTGAGCTGCATGAACTGGATGCCGGTGTAGCCAAAAACCTGGTCGCGCGGCACGGTTTCGAAGAGCTTGTCCATCACACCGTTGGTTCGCGCGTCGCGGTAGTGCCGCGGCGTATCGAGCAGCAGGCCGTCAGAGCCCAGCAGTCCGTAATCCACGCCCCAGGTATCGATGCCGATGCCGTCGAGCGTGAGTTTGCGCTCGCGCGTGGCCACTGCGATGCCGTGCTGAATCTCGTGCCACAGGCGCAAGGTGTCCCAGTAAAACGCGCCGGGCACCCTCACCGGGGTATTGGGGAAGCGGTGCAGTTCCGTGACGGCAAGCTTGCCGCCGCAGAGGCTACCGAGCATCGCGCGTCCGCTCTCGGCGCCGAGATCAAGGGCTAAGTAGTGACTCATAAACACGCAAGTATAGTACGGCGCGCAGGGGCGGTCTCCCTTTTTGCCTATTTCGCTGCGCTCAAGCCCAGTCCTGCGCCTTTGGGGAGAATCAGCTTTCCCTTCTCCACTCGCACCCCGTGGAAGGGGTCGTTAGAGATCAGCAGATTGCCGTCCAGATCGGAGAAATCGACCAGCGGGGAGAGGTGCGCGGCCGCGGTCACCGATACCGAAGTGGAGATCATGCAGCCCAGCATCGTCTTCATGCCGAGCGCTTTGGCAATTTGCAGCATGCGGTAGGCTTCCAGCATGCCGCCGCTTTTGTCCAGCTTCACGTTGACGCCGTCGAAGCTTTCCTTGAGCTTCGGAATGTCGGCGGCGTGCTGGCAGGCTTCGTCGGCGATTAGGGGGATGTGGACTCTGGAACGCACCCAGCGCGTCTCCTCCAACATCTCGGCGGGCAGGGGCTGTTCAATGAACTCGACGCCCATTTTTTCCAGCCAGTTGATCTTGCGGACGGCCTCTTCCTTATCCTTCCAGCCTTCGTTCGCGTCCACCCGCAGCGGCTTCTTGGTGACCGAGCGTATGGCCTCAATAGTGGCCTCGTCCGTGGCCAGCCCGACCTTCACCTTTAGCACCGGGTAATCCGCGGCTTCCAGGGTTTTCTGTTTGGTGATTTCCGGGGTGTCGATGCCGATGGAAAACGTGGTGAGCGGCGTGTCCTTGGGGTCCAGTCCGAAATACGTATAGAGTGGAATGCCCAGCTTCTGGCCGACCCAGTCCATCAGGGCGATATCGATGGCGGCTTTGCCCGCCCACTCGCCGGGTACCCGCTTGAAGATTTCGGCCATGATTTTGGCGAACTGCATGGGGTCGGCGGTCAGCAGCAGGTCGCGCACGCTCTCGACCGCCTTCTGTGCGCTGGCGGCATCCTCGTGGTAGCGCACAATGGGCGCGCCCTCGCCGTGTCCAATGATGCCGCCGCGGCTGAATGTGGTGTGCAGCGTATCGCGGTACTGGCTGGAGGACATGGTGGTGGTCCAGGTGTGCCGCAGGTTGAGCCGCACAATTTTGGTGGAGAGAGCGGGATTGGCGGCGGGCGCGGGCGCGGCCATCGCCACGGCCACGGCCCCTGCGGCGGGCGCCATAGATGCGGTTTTCAGAAACTTGCGGCGGTTCATTTCAGTCTCCTGGCGGCCACTAGCAGTTTGGTCCAATAGGCATCGTTGAGGTCGTCGATGCGCACCATTGGGGTCACGTGTGTGGTGGCGTTGATGAACTTTCCCTCTCCCATATAGATGCCGGTATGGGTGATCTTCTTCTCGGAAGCGCCGAAATACAACAGATCGCCGGGCTGCAAAGTCTGGCGATCCACGGCGGCGACACCGTGGAATTCCGCCTGCGGCTGCGCGTCGCGCGGCAGGTTGACCCCGCGCCGCCGGGCCAGCATCTGCGAAAACCCCGAGCAATCGTAGCCGTAACTCGAAGTGCCACCCCAGGTATAGGGCAAGCCCAGAAAGCTCTTGGCGAATTCCAGGGTCTCGGCGATGCTCAGCCGCTTGGGCTCTAGCGAGACATCGCCCGCCTGCACCCAGCCGGCACGGCCGTCGGGCAGGCGCACCTGGAACCAGCGCCCCCCCTCCTTCGGCTCCGCCACCACTTCGAGTCTGCTCTCAAAGGGTACGGTGATCAAGGGGGCGTGCTTGGTGACGCTCGCCTCGCGGTAGATGTGGGCAAAGAGGCTCTGCACCTCGGCGACCCGCCCACTAGCGGCATACGCCTTTCCGGGAAGCAACGCGGAGAGAGGGGTCCAGCCCAGATAATCGTCGGCCGTGCGGATGTGGGCCCATCCGTCTTTCTGTTCCAGAAGGCCGGCATTGGCGCCATAGATTGCCTGCGAGACCACGTCGGCATCCGTGCTGGGGCGCGAGTACATGTTGGCCACGGGCTGGAGCACCACGGCGGTGGGAAGGGCCGCGGCGAAGAGCGCAAGCACTGCGAGTCCTGGCATATGGTAACTTTACCAGCCTGACGCACCCGGAAAAAAAACGCATCCCAGGAACACCCGATTTGAACCATCCGCCCCAATGTAGTACACTTGTTCTTTACTCCAGTGGTTCCGACGCACTCCCTGTGTTCCGGCTCCCAACCTGAGGTTTGCATGCACGCAATTATCGAGACAGGCGGAAAGCAGTATCGGGTAGCCCCCGGTGATGTGATCCGCGTCGAAAAACTGGCTGGCGATATCGGCTCCGAAGTCGAGCTTGCCGTCAAGGCATCTTTCAAAGAAGGCGGCGAGCTGGTTTCCGGCGGCAAGGTGACTGGCACCATCGTCGGCGCAGACCGGGCAGCCAAAATCCTGGTCTTCAAATTCAAGCGCAAGAAACAGTACAAGAAAACCATCGGGCACCGTCAATCTTACACGGAAGTGAAGATTGGCGAAGTGGTGGTGTAGGTAACGTATGGCACATAAAAAAGGTCTAGGCAGTTCTAAGAACGGGCGCGATTCCTGTGCGCAGCGGCTGGGCATCAAGGTTTTCGGCGGCCAGTTGGTTCCGGGTGGCAGCATCATTGTGCGCCAGCGGGGCACCAAACTGAAGCCGGGCATCAACGTCGGTTGGGGCAAGGACGACACCCTCTTCGCCAAGGTCACCGGCGTGGTGGAGTTCAGAGATCGCGGGCGGATGGGTAAGTTCGTCAACATCCAGGCCAGCGTATAACCCTCCTTTTAGTCGAACGAGCCGCCGGCAAGAGCGCCATGCCGGCGGCTTTTCTGTGTCTGGCTTTTCTATGTTTATCGATGAAGTAAGAATACTCGTGAAGGCTGGCGATGGCGGCAACGGTTGCCTCGCCTTCCGCAGGGAGAAGTACGTCCCCCGCGGCGGCCCCTCTGGCGGCGATGGCGGCCGTGGCGGCGACGTCGTCATGGTTTGCAGCGAGCACGCCAACACTCTGCTCCAGTTCCGCTTCAACCCCGAACACAAGGCGCAGCGCGGGCGCCACGGCGAAGGCAGCCAACGCACCGGCTCCGAGGGCGAATCGCTCGAAGTTAAGGTCCCCGTGGGCACAATTGTGTACGACGAAGCTACCGGCGAGCGCGTCTACGATTTCACCCATCCGGGCGAGAAATTCCGTGTCGCCAAGGGTGGCAAGGGCGGCCGCGGCAACCAGCACTTCGCCACCCCCGTCCACCAGGCGCCCACCGAGCATGAACCTGGTAAGCCAGGCGAAGAGAAGCGTTTACGGCTGGAATTAAAACTATTGGCTGATGTCGGCCTCGTGGGCTTTCCCAACGCCGGTAAGAGCACGCTGATATCGCGCATTTCGGCGGCCCGCCCGAAGATTGCCGATTACCCTTTCACCACCCTGGAACCCAACCTCGGAGTGGTGCAGATGCCGCAGTTCCGCAGTTACGTCGTGGCGGACATTCCGGGCATTATCGAAGGCGCCCACGAAGGCCATGGTCTGGGCATTCAGTTCCTCCGCCATATTGAGCGCACTCGCTTGTTGGCTCACCTGGTGGACGTATCGGAATCCAGCGGGCGCGACCCGGTGGAAGATTTCGAAATCATCCTGCGGGAATTGGCCAGTTACAGCGAGGCGCTGGCGGCCAAGCCGATGATCGTCCTGGCTACCAAGATGGACGTGGCGCAGGACCGCTCGCGGGTGGACGCGCTTCGCCAACTGGCACAAGAGCGCGGCCTGGCATTTTTCGAGATCTCTAGCGCCACCGGCCTGGGCATTGAGGAGTTGAAGTTCGCCATGGGCGAGCGCGTCCTGGCCCCCCTCGTCCCGGCGGAGTGATACTGTAGGCAGAAGCCTAGGGACGCCTATCCGCTGCTGGCGCGTATCGCTGAACTCCTCGACCGCCATGGCCTCGAAGCGGTGCTGATCGGCAACGCCGCTGCCGCCCTGCAAGGCGTGCCGGTGACCACCGTCGATTTCGACTTCCTCTTTCAGCGGACCCCCTCGAACGTCCGAAAACTGAGCGCGATCGCCGCCGAACTCCAGGCCGTCCTCATGAAGCCTCACGATCCCGTGAGCGGCCTGCTCCGCATCTCGCGTGACGACGACGGGTTGCAACTGGACTTCATGGGCGAAATCGATGGCATACGCTCCTTCGAAGGCCTTCGGAAGCGGGCCCTGGAAGTGCCACTGGGCGGGGCGCGGATTCTTGTGGCTGGACTTGCTGATATCATCAAGAGCAAGAAGGCTGCCGGCCGTCCACGCGACCTTGCCGTGCTTCCTGTTTTGGAGAAAGTGCTTGAAGAAGTCACGCGTCGGCAGAAAGGCCCGGCTGGAAGCTCTCAAGATAGAGAGTGATCTCGCCGAACGCGACCTAAACCGCCGCCTGCTGGCCCTGCCACCCGAAAAGCGCACCCATTTCCTGCGCAAGCGCGTGGGTATCCGTATGTCGTGCCTGTGAGCCAGGCACCCGGCATTGCTGCTCAAAATGGACATTCGTGCCATAATCGGCGATATGAGACTCGTGACTCTGTTATTAGTTTCCGCCTTCACCGCTTTCTCCCAGCTCGCCGCCGATGGCGTGGCGACTTCGGTAACCCGCACGGTCACCCTGACTGCGGACGAAGCCGATTTCTCCATCGTCGCCGGCGCCAGCCTGGACACCTCGCAACAGCAAATCGCCCAGCTCTTTCTCGACGCCGGAATTACCGGTCTCTCCCTCTCCGGGACCGCCCTTGGCCAAAGCTACGACTATTCCACAAACCCGGCCAGCACCATAACTCAGATTCTCTATCAGTTCACTTTCAGTGTTCCCGCCGCCGGGCTGAAAGACGCGGCCAAGATCATGGAGACCCTGCGCGCCAAGCCACCCTCTCTGCTCAAGGCCTTGCAATACTCCGCCGCCCTGAATGTCAGCCCGGCCACGGTGGACGCCATGCGCCAGGCGATGTTGCCGCAACTCCTCGCCGAGGCCCAGAAGAAGGCCCAGACGCTGGCCGCCGCCGCCAGCCTGAAGTTGGGCGGCGTCAAGGGCGTGAGCGATTCGTACTACGCCAGTGGATACTCGGGAGCCAATTGGATTAGTTCGTCGCAGTATTCGGGCACGTTCAGTTCCCCCGGCGGCGGCTCGGGGACACAGTATGTCTTCAACGCCAGCGTGACTTTCAGCGCGGCGCAGTGAAGGGCACCTCATGAAACACCTCTTTCTTTTTCTGTTTACGGTGTTCTCCTGCATCGCCACCGCGCAGACCTTCGCTGGCATTAGCGCCCCGGTCGGCCGCACCGTCATTCTTACCGCGGACGAAGCGGAATTCACCATCTCCGTTGCGGCCACCCTGGATTCGACGCAACAGCAGGTGAAGCAGACTTTGCAAAATGCCGGACTCCCCAACCCGACCGTGGTCGGGACCGGTCTGGGTCAAAATAGCTCCGCTGACCTGCCTGGCGCCGCGCAGATCCTGTATTCCGCCACAGTTGCCATTCCCGCGGGCTCGGCCATAGACACGGCGAAGCGCCTCGAAACCCTGCGCGCCCACTTGCCGGCTCCCATCCAGAGCCTGCAGTATTCGGTTGCGTTTAACCCCAGCCAGACTACGGTGGATGCCATGCGTCAGGTGGTGATGCCGCAACTATTGGACGAGTCCCGGAAGTTGGCCCAGTCACTCGCGGCGGCCGCGGGAGTCACGGTGGGAGCCATCCGGTCCGTCAGCGATTCGGCCGGCGCGGTTAAGGGCTATTTCTTAGTGCCCACCGCGGTGGCGCGCATCGGCAACTTCTCGTCCGCCAGTCTGTTCTTCTCGCTGCCCTCAAGCACGCAGTACACGTATTACGCCAACGTAGTTTTCGCCACCGGCCAATAGACGCTTTCGGAATCGGCAGGTTGGCAGGCGAAAGCACCCAATGCCACTTACTTTTCCCAAAGCTGCGAATCCGGCAGAAATAGTGGGGCGGACCCCCAGGTCCGCGGCCGACGCCCCCGTCGGCCTGCTGGCACCTTGCAACCCGTTAATTCAGGGGCTTTCGAGGGTCGCGGCGCGGGGCCATGTTACGATAGAGACTTGTCAGGTCTCGGGCTTCGTGCAACGGACGGCTGCAAACCCCGCCAGGTCCGGAAGGAAGCAACGGTAGTGGTGCGGTTCGTGTGCCGCGGATTACCCGGGGCCTGGCATATATGTCCGCGCGGCATCCGGATACCCACCCCATGTACCAGGTAATCGCCAGAAAGTACCGCCCACAATCCTTTGCCGACGTGGTCGGTCAAGAACACGTTAAGAACACGCTGGAAAACGCCATCGCGCAAAACCGGATCGCGCACGGCTACATCTTTTCCGGCCAGCGCGGCACCGGCAAAACCACCATCGCCCGCATTCTGGCGCGCTGCCTCAACTGCATCAAGGGACCCACCGCGACGCCCTGCGGCGAGTGCGCCAGTTGTAAGGAAATCACCGCCGGCGGCACCGTGGACGTCATCGAAATCGACGCCGCCAGCAATCGCGGCATCAATGAGATGCGCGAACTGCGCGAGAACGTTCGCTACCAGCCCGCGCGCGACCGCTACAAGATTTTCATCATAGACGAAGCCCACCAGATCACCAACGAGGCCTTCAACGCGCTGCTCAAGACCATTGAAGAGCCGCCTCCATGGGCCGTCTTCGTACTCTGCACCACCGAAGCGCACAAGATTCCAGCCACCATCGCCTCGCGCTGCCAGCATTTCAGTTTCCGCAGCGTGGATTTCGAAGCCCTGATCCAGCGCATGGCGTGGATTTGCCAGCAGGAAGGCATCGAAGCCGATCCCGAAGCTCTCGCCATCCTGGCCGCCGCCGGCGAAGGCAGCGTGCGCGATTCGCTCTCCGCGCTCGATCAGGCAATCGCCTGCTGCGGGGCCAAACTGGACGCCGCGGAGGTGCGCGCGCTGCTCGGCGCGTTCTCCTTGGAATCGCTCGAAAAGGTCACGCAGGCGCTGGCCAACGGCGATTCGCGGAGCATGTTGGAAGTGGTGGATGAGCTCGAACGCAACGGGCAGAACCTACAGCATTTCAGCCGCGAGTTGTCGCGCTACTTCCGCAATCTGCTGGTCACCCGGGTGGCGGGCGCCGATACGCGCCTGGTCGCCGCCAGCCCGGCGCAGCGCGAGAAGCTGGCTGCCATCGCAGGCGCGTTCTCCGAAGAGGACCTGACGCGCTACCTGCAACTCTCGCTCGATATCTTCCGCGATCTGCAATATTCGCTGCAACCCCGCTTCCACCTGGAGATCGGTCTGGTCCGCCTGGTGCAGGCCGGCCGCCTGCTGCCCATAGAACAAGCCTTGGCGGGTCTTTCTGGGCCGACCCGGATTGCGCCCACGGCGCTTCCGGCGCAGGCGCCTCAAGCGGCGCCCCGCACGGCGTCGCCTCCGCCCGCCATGGCGCCGCCCCGCGGTTCCGGCCCTTCGCCGTTCGATTTGGATCGCGCCAGAAAGGCCGCCACGCGACCGCCCGATCCGCAATCCTCCGGCGCCAACGCGCTCGCGCCGCAAGCCGAAGCGCCTCCCATGACCGCGGGCGACCCGCGCGAGCGCCTGCACGCCTACCTGCACGAAAAAGGCAACGCCCACCTGGCCGACGCCGTGGAGAATAGTTCCCTCACCATCGCCGGCGGGGACCTCAACATAGTGGCGCCGAAATCCTACTCGCTTTATTTTAAGGATCGCGGCTTCGATGCGGCCGTCCGCGAAGTATTCGGCCGGCCGCTACGCATGAAGCTCACCACCGCCGAGGCCGCGGCGGAGCCGGCGCCGATCGGCATCGTCGCGCCATCCAAAACCGAAGCCGAAGACGAAGTCACCGGCCGCGCTCTGGCCAACCCGGAAGTGCGGCGTTTCCGCGAAGTCTTCGGCGGCGAAGTACGCAAAGTTCGCAACCTCAAGGAGTAGATACGTGAAACTACCCGGCAATATGCAGCAGATGATGCGCCAGGCGCAGCAGATGCAAGAGAAGATGCAGCAGGATGTCGCGCTGATCAAAGTCACCGCCACCGCCGGCGGCGGCATGGTCACGGTGGCCATGGACGGTCAGAAAAACCTGCTCAGCGTCAAAATCGACCCCGAAGTGGCCGGCGATGTGGACATGTTGCAGGATATGATCCTGGCCGCCTGCGGCGAGGCCTTCAAACAGGTGGAGGCGCAGATCCAACAGAAGATGGGCGGCATGCTGGGCGGGATGGGCCTCCCCCCGGGTCTGTTCTAAACCATGCCGGATTTCGCCGAACCGCTGGCGCGGCTGATCACGGAATTCAAACGCCTGCCCGGCATCGGCCAGAAGTCCGCGCAGCGCATCGCCTTCCACGTGCTGCGCGCCAACCGCGAGGATGCCGAGCACTTGGCGCAGGCCATCCTGGACGTCAAGGATAAGCTCGGCCTGTGCCGTATCTGCAACAACATCGCCGACAGTGAACTGTGCCAATACTGCCGCGATAGCAACCGCGACCCGAAAGTGGTCTGCGTGGTAGAGGAGCCGCACAACATCGTCGGCATCGAATCCACCCGCGGGTTTGAAGGCCGCTATCACGTGCTGCACGGGTCGCTCTCGCCGTTGCGCGGACTGGGCCCCGAATCGCTCAAGATCAAAGGCCTGGTGGAGCGCATCGGCCAAGGCGAGATCGAGGAAGTGATTGTGGCCACCAACCCCACGGTGGAAGGCGAGGCCACCGCGGTCTACCTGGCGCGCCTGCTCAAGCCGCTCGGCGTCAAAGTGATGCGCATCGCGATGGGCGTCCCGGTGGGCAGCGATCTGGAATTCGCCGATGAAGTTACTATGTCGAAAGCCATGGAAGGCCGCCGCGAGATGTAAGTAGGGTGCCGCCCTCCCCTTGCATGTCTCAGGAAATCCCTGCGCCTGGACCATAGCTGGCGCAGGCGCGTTCCCTTGTCAAACTAATTGCGAGGCTTGTAAGTCTTGCTGAAACCGTTTCGACCGTTACTGACAGTAAATGTACCGTCTGCCTGCGCCGATACCCGGAGCCCCTTACCCTGGCAGGCCGCATCGAGGTTGGCGATGGTATCTTCGGGCGGATTGTTCTCTTTGCCTCCAGCCAGCGAAAAGTGGACTTGCCAGATGTCCTCCAGTCCGGGCGCGCCGCGAAGAATCGGCCAACTCGCGGGATCGCCGCCCTTCCGGGCGCCGTTTCCCATGATGGCTACGCGGGCGTGGAGGGCCTGCTCCAGCACCCCGGACATGCCTTTCTCCTGGCCGTGTACGCTCACGTGGTAGACGTCTACCGTCCCGATCAGGTTGTTGGGACACACCAGCTTGTACTGGTAAAACGCCTCCAGATCCGCCAGATCGAGCATGCGGAATCTGCCCAGCGTGAACAGCAGCCCGATGGACATGTTGTCTTCCAGATCGCCCGTAATCTCGGGTTTGGGGGGCGTGCCTGCGCAGGCCGGATTCGCAGCGCCGGCGCCGGGCAACGCGGTGTGAATGCCTTTGGCCGCCGCCTGAACCACGGTCACATCCAAGCCCTTGATCGGAATCTTGTCTCCCGCTTTGACAGACATATGATCCATCCCGTCGCGCGCCGCGGCGAATATCTTGTATCGCCCCTCGGCGCCCTTGCCCGAGGTTTGCAGAGAGCCATTATCCACGACGCGTTTCACGGGGAAAGCAGCGGCCAGCGCCGCCACATCGCCCACATGGTCGATATCGTAATGCGAGATGACCAGATAGTCAATCTGCTTCAGGCCGGCCGCTTTAGCCGCTTCCACGATCCGGTTGACATCCCGGCCGCCGAATCCCGGCCAGCCCGCATCGAACAGCAAAGATTCCCCGGACGGCGACACCGTTAGCACGGCCTTACCGCCTTCAACGTCAATCACGTAGGTTTCAAGCGTACCGGCCGCACGGGCGGCGCAAACCACCGCGGCCAAACACAAAACAGCGTTTAAGATCTTCATATAGATGCCGATACCGCTAGTGTAACCCTTCCAGGAGCTGAGACTTCTCCGCTTTCGCCTTGCTGCTCATATCCGCATTGTGCATGCGAAAACTACCGGCTCAGAGTGGGGTGTTATGTTCTTAGAAGGTTTGGGGCTCTTGATCAACAACGGGGGCAGACCCTGATCCCAGATTGGTAAAACAATCTTGGGAGACATGCTTTGACCAACGACGAGATCATGTTGGGCCTGCCCGACTATCAGATTAGCGGGATTGAGAAAAACAGTGGGGAA